>NZ_CANCWN010000047.1:0-8785 GCF_947381485.1 Limosilactobacillus avium
TTGGAAGCCTTAAATTCAGAGAATTCTTCGTATACCATGTCGGTAACGTGGGTGACACCCAGCTTCTTCAGGGTTGTAACAACGTCCATCGCAACGTCACCACCACCGATAACCAGAACATTGTCCGGCAGGTCGTCAAGCTTGCCCTTGTTTTCCTTGGCACGGGCCAGGAAGGAAATAGCGGATTCCGTGCAGATGTTGTGTTCAAACATCGGAATTGTCTTGGCAGCACTGGTACCAATGGCCACGATAACGGCATCGTACTTAGCCTTCAGGTCGTCCATGGTGATGTCCTTACCAACGGCAACGTTGTACTTGATGTTGGCCCCGAGGTTAACAATCCGTTGAACTTCATAGTCAACGATGGCTTCTGGCAGGCGGTATTCAGGAATTCCGTAGGTCAGGTAACCACCGGCCTTGGCATTCTTTTCGTAGATGTCAACACCATAACCCTTTTGCCGTAAGGTGGCAGCGGCTTGCAGCCCGGCAGGACCACTCCCGATGATGGCAACGTTCATGCCGTTTTCCTTACCGGCGTGCAGGATCTGCATGTTTTCCTTCCGTTCCATGTCGGTAACGTAGCGTTGAATCCCACCGATGTCGATTGGGCCATCAATCTTTGCACGGGTACATGCACTTTCACAGTAACGTTCAGTTGGGCAAACCCGGGCACAAATAGCACCGAGGGCGTTGTTTTCCCGAATGGTTTCGGCTGCCCCCTTAACGTTGCGGAAACGAACACTCCGAATAAACTTAGCTGGATTAGTGTGAGCTGGACATGCCTTAGAACAAGGTGCGTCTTCACACAGTAGACAACGTGCTGCTTCTTGCATCACAGTAGACATTGTGTAACCCTTGGGTTCTTTAGTATAGTTAGAAGCCAAAGTAATTACCTCCTTAAAAAGCAAATACAGTATTTGTGATAAGTGTCACTTTGGTATTGCTTAAGAGGGCTTTTTGGTGTCCGCAATTTTATTAATGGTATTTTCATTAACAAAATGACAATAAGTGTGCCTTACTACAGTTGTCAGTATACATTGGCAACGTTTTCATGTAAAACGCGGAAAACTGATATTCTGCTGGAAATATTGAATTATATATAGAAATGGAATATTGATTTTAAAGAAGAATCGCTTGGCATTGCTCCTAAATTCACATACTTTTCGGAAGTAAAATAATTAAAGAATATTTTGCTAATTTTTTGGAATATTCAAGAATAAAAGCTATCGTTATTTATCTACAGTTAATATGTTAAACATAATAAATATAATACTCGACAAACGGAAATCAATGCAGTAAGCGTCCCTTTAAAAAGAAAAACCAGTGATTGATTTGCCACGTCAATCACTAGCTATTTTCCTAAATTAGTTAAGAATATATCGGGGTATTATAACGTAAAATAATTATTTACTTATCTTTTTTTACTTTAATTCTTTTCAAACTTCGAATCACAACCGAGCTCCCGTCCCGAAAACGTAGCCGTTGCCGTCGCCAGTCAACATTGACCAACTGTCCGGTGTACTGTTCATAGTAGCCGTTTTGCCCATTGAAATAGGTAACGGTGACCAATGGCCAGGGCCTAACCTTACTCAGCTCCTTGATCTGCTTAGTGAGGGCCAGCAACTCCGCATGGCTGAGGTAGTCCTTATTTTGGTAGCGTTTGGCCGTCTGGTCCAAAAGCTCCTTATAGCCGGTCAAAGCAGCAAACGGGGCGAACTGGCCGGCCCGGTCGATCTGGGGCATCGGCAAGTGGGCCCTTGAGACGTGGCGGGGCACGTCCATTATGTCGTTATAACGGGATGTATCGTTGAACTGCTTCTTCTCGGCTTCCCATTGTTTCTTGTCCATTATGCCCGGTGTCCCCCAATCTCCTTATTACGTTTCTTGGCAACCGCCCCGTCCTTCAAGTCCGCGGCCCGGATAATCGAATTCTTCCCAAAGCGGTCCTGCAGTTTGAGGACCATCTTTTGTATCCGTTGGTCCTGTTGACGCTGGCGACGTTCCTGGTTCTCTTTTTGCAGGTGCTGGTTGGTGTTGGTAAACAGGTCCAGCTGCTCCGTATGGGTCATCTGGTCCGCGACCGCCTGCTTCACTAGGTGGTTAGCGGTGACAGTAACCCGGCGGACGAAGAGGTCGGAATTGACCTTCTGCTGAAATACCTCCAGGAAGTGATCCGTTAGCTCCCGTGGTGATGCTGTTGGGAGCTTAGTTGTAAAACTACCGTGATCAGGGTGGGGAACCTCTCGACCATAAAAGTCAGTCGTCGTCGGCCCGTGGTAACCATGACCCTGGTGGAGGCTTTGGACATCGTAGTTGACCGTCAGCGAAAACTGGTCCGCAACCAGGTCCCGTTTAACCATCTGGAGGCTCAGCATGTCGACCATCTCCCGGACCACCAGGCGGGCCTCACTGTACTTATACGGCTTAGGCAGGACAATGCTGGAATAGATTCCGTGGTTGCTCGACCGGTAGTTCTTAATGTCTTCCATGGTGGCCGATTCGTATCCCCAGGCGTGGTCAATGATCAGCTCGGCGTTCTTGCCGAATTCACGGTAGAGGACCTCCTCGTTTAAGGGGTCGGACAACTTACCCAAGGAACAGCGGGCAATGTCACCCATGGTGTTTAGTCCCAGCTTTTGGAGGCGCTTGGCGTAACCGCGACCAATCCGCCAGAAGTCGGTCAACGGTTCGTGGGCCCATAGGTAGCGGCGGTATTCCTGTTCATTCATTTGGGCAATCCGGACGCCATCCTCATCCGCCGGAATCCGCTTGGCAACGATGTCCATCGCCACTTTTGCAAGGTAGAGGTTCGTCCCAATCCCCGCCGTGGCGGTAATCTTCGTCTCCAACTGAATCGTCTGGATCATCTCCTTGGCCAGGGCATGCGCCGAAACGTGGTGCTCGGCCAGGTAATCGGTGACGTCCATTAAGACCTCATCGATAGAGTAGGGGTGGATTTTCTCCGGTGGGAGGTAACGGAGGTAAATTTCGTAAATCTCCGCACTCTTCTTTAGGTAGAAGGACATTCGTGGTGGAACAATCTTGAAGCCAATCCGCAAACGGGGGTTGCGCAAAAGCTGCGGCCGGTAAACGGAGCTATACTTGGTTAGCCGGTGGTGGGGCGCCTTTTGCGCTCGTTCCCGGTTCAACTTTCCCACAATTTGCTCGACTTCGAAGAGGCGGGGCCGGCCTGGTACCCCAAACTGTTTAAGGGCCGGGGAGACGGCTAGGCAGATGGTCTTACTCGTCCGGGACTCATCGGCGACCACGAGGTTAGTGGTCAGCGGGTTGAGGTGGTGAGCGGCACACTCCGCCGAAGCATAGAAGGATTTGAGGTCAATTGCCAAGTAGGTGCGGGCCACGGTTAGCCCTCCTTTCGTTAGATTCTTGTTCCATTATACGGGGACTTTTCATCCGGAACAAGCGTTTGCCTTGCCCGCTTGCCTTTTGGAGCGAAAATGGTTAGAATATAGACATTGAGTAGCACGAGTTTAGCGAGGGACGGCTGGTGAAAAGGTCCCCAGGGTGCGAACTGGATTTTAACATGATTATCAATAAAGAGCGGCAAGTTATTTGCAATGTAGGTGGCACCGCGCGCAAGCGTCCTATTAGTCAATCGGCTAATGGGGCGCTTTTAATATAAGGAGGAATTAATGATGGCAGAAAAGAAACACGTAATTTTAACTGGTGACCGGCCAACGGGTAAGCTACACATTGGTCACTACGTTGGTTCATTGAAGAACCGGGTAGCACTGCAAAACACGGGGAAGTACGACACCTTCATCATGATCGCTGACCAACAGGCCCTGACTGACAACGCCCGGGACCCCGAAAAGATCCGGCGCTCCCTGCACGAAGTGGCCTTGGACTACCTGGCGGTGGGGATTGACCCAAAGAAGTCAACCATCCTCGTCCAGTCTCAGGTACCAGCCCTGAGCGAACTGACCATGCACTATCTGAACCTGGTCACCGTCTCCCGTCTGAAGCGGAACCCAACTGTCAAGACGGAAATTAAGCAGAAGAAGTTTGGCCAGAGTGTTCCGGCTGGCTTCTTGATCTACCCCGTGAGCCAGGCTGCGGACATCACGGCATTCAAGGCCGATACCGTGCCAGTTGGTGACGACCAAGAACCGATGCTGGAACAAACCCGGGAAATCGTTCGGACCTTTAACCGGATCTACAAGAAGGACATCCTGGTTGAACCGGAAGGGGTCTTCCCACCAAAGGGTGAGGGCCGGATCCCTGGCCTTGACGGCAATGCCAAGATGAGCAAGTCCCTCGGCAATTGCATCTACCTCTCCGACGACGCTGACACCATCCAAAAGAAGGTCATGTCGATGTACACCGACCCAACCCACATCAAGGTTTCCGACCCTGGGCACGTCGAAGGTAATACTGTCTTCACCTACCTCGACATCTTCGACCCGGACAAGGACCAAGTGGCTAAGTTGAAGGAACAGTACCAGGCAGGGGGCCTCGGTGACGTTAAGATCAAGCGCTACTTAAACGATGTCCTGCAGGCGGAGCTGAAGCCAATCCGGGAACGGCGTGAAAAGTATGCCGCCAACATGGACTACGTTGACCAGGTCCTGAAGGAAGGGTCCGCCCACGCCAATGAGGTTGCCAACCAGACCCTGAAGGAAGTTCGGGACGCCATCGGTATTAACTACTTCGGTTAAAATATAATTGAAAATTGGGAACGCCCTTCGTATTCGTTAATTTGAGTACGGGGGCTTTTCTCTTGCAAAAAAAGTTGCGAAACACCAGTAACAATTAGTGTTTCACGGAACGGAACATGGTAACATAAAAGAGATCGATTCTTTTAAATTATATTTAATGTAGCGGAGGTGAAAATAGTGGAAAACCTCGCAATTGTTGACCTCGGCTCTAACTCGGCACGGATGGCAATTACAGAAGTTGCACCGGATGGCCGTTTTCGTGAAATTAAGCGGGTAAAGGAAAATACCCGTCTTTCTGAAGGAATGGGGCGCGAAAAGGTGCTCCAAGAAGCAGCGATGACGCGGACAATTGAAGCTCTGAAGCGTTTTAAGCAGCTCTATGAAGGAATTCCCAACGTCAAGGTCCGGGCAATCACCACGGCAGCTGTTCGTCAGGCCCGGAATCGTCAGGAATTCTTGAACCGGGTGCAAAAGGAAGTTGGCATTCAGCTTCAGGTTTTGTCGGGTAAAAAAGAGGCGTATTACGACTACTTGGGGGTCATTCGGACCCTTAAGCTTAACCACTGTTTGATTTTAGATGTTGGTGGGGCAAGCTGTGAACTGGTGTTAGTTCAACAGCGCCGCGCCCGGGACTTGATCTCGATTCCGTTTGGTGCGGTCAACCTTTCGGAGCAGTTCCACCTGAATGGTTATGTGCGTTCGGCGGACCTATTTCGGGCCCAGGTAGCGATGAATGACCGTCTGAAGAAGATTCCCTGGCTGCGTTACGCAACGCGGGTGCCAATCGTCCTCCTTGGCGGTGCTAACCGGACCCTGGCCCGGATGGCCTGGGCCTACCACCACCGCCATCACCGGCGGACCATCCACGGTTACCAGCTTAGCGCCCGGGCGGTTTACGCTACTTACCGGGAACTGTTGAACCGGAATTTGGCCCAGCGCAAGCGGATCCCGGGTCTGGAGCAGGAGCGGGCGGACATTATCGTCGGGGGGATGCTCCCCTTAGTCAGCCTTCTCCAGCGGAACACCGATGGCCGGGTGATCTTCTCGGAGAGTGGTGTGCGGGAAGGCATCATTACCGAATACGTCAACCAAAGGAAGCAGAACAATGAGTGATTGGCAACACGGCTTTTATAAACTGTCACCAAAAGAGCGGCGGCAGCGGCTAACGACAACCCTGAAGCTACCAGTATCTGTGAGCGACTTACTGGCTGACCACACGTCTGACCTGGGTAACCAGCTGGTGGAGAACTACCTCACGGATTATTCCCTGCCAGAAGGGGTGGCCCTGAAGCTTGTCGTCAATGGTCAGGAATACCAGGTACCAATGGTGGTTGAAGAACCGTCCGTTATCGCGGCGGCTTCCAACGGTGCACAGCGGGTTGCGAAGAGTGGCGGCTTCACTGCCAAAAAGCAAAGCCGGGAACTGGTTGGCCAGGTGGTGGTAGAGCCACGCGGTGATGCCAATACCGACTTAACTTGGCTAAAACAACACACAAGCGAGATGCTTAAGGTTGCTAATGATGCTCACCCGTCAATGCAGCGACGCGGCGGCGGGGCCAAGAGCGTCCGCTTGCGGACCCCGGGGCGCTTTATCAGTGTAGACCTGGGAATTGACGTTTGCCAGGCGATGGGGGCCAACAGTGTCAACACGATGGCCGAAGCGGTTGGTAAGTGGCTGCGGGCCCAGGACTTTAACGTCCTCTGCGCAATCTTAAGTAACTACGCAACCGCCAGCCTACAAACGGTGACGTGCACGGTGGCCTTCAAAGACCTGGCAACCCCGCAGATGTCGGGGCAAAAGGTAGCCGAGCGGATTGCGGCGTTAAGCGACCTTGCCCAGGCTGACCCCTACCGGGCGGCAACCCATAACAAGGGGATCATGAACGGGATTGACGCCGTCTTAATTGCCAGTGGTAATGACTGGCGTGCCATCGAAGCGGGCGCCCATGCCTATGCGGCGCGTGATGGTCAGTACCGGGGTCTTAGTAGCTGGCAAGTGGAAAATGGCCAGCTAGTCGGCCGCTTAACCCTTCCGTTACCGGTGGGGGTTGTTGGCGGCTCAATCGGCCTGAACCCGTTGACCCGGGCAAACTACCGAATCAGTGGCGTTCAAACGGCTGAGGAGTTGGCGGCAGTGACCGCCAGCGTTGGCCTTGCCCAGAACTTAGCGGCACTGCGGGCCCTTTCAAGTGCCGGAATTCAGGCGGGGCACATGAAACTCCAGTACCGGTCACTGGCGATTAGCGTGGGGGCCCAACCGGCGGAGGTGCCACTGGTAACAAAGCGTTTGGCCACGCTCGACCATGTGGACCAGGCAGCAGCCCGGCGGGTACTTGATGAAATAAGAAAGGATTAATTGCATGAGTGAAGAAATAAAGTTAAATGCGGCGAATCAGGAACTGCTTAAGCAGGTGAACGAACTTTATCCTGAGGGGACCGTTTTTGTTCAGTTTCATGGTGAAAAATCGGGTTACGTCCGTCATGACCAGGCAACCCAGAAGACGCTGCCGGGCGGGCTCTTTATCATTGTGACCGACCTGACCGCGCCCAACTACACGGCATCCCATGAGCTTCTCCACCTCCTGATGCTCTTGCGCGGCTTTCCCCAGATCTTTTTCCAACTTTCCCTGGGTGACAAGCAGCTTGATGAGCAGATGATGATCATGTCGACAGACCTCTACAACGTTGCCATGCACCGGGTCGTGGTCGCTGAACAACGAAAGCACGGCTTCATTGATGAACAAATTGAGCAGGAATACCTGAAGGGGGTTGAACACACCCTGACGCCGGAAGGGGAAAAGGGGGATGAGGAGAAGACTCTCCGCCTTTTGACCCTCCTCGATGCCTTGGTATTCTACGGTGACCACCTGGACCAGTACGAAGAAACGCTGAAGGCTAAGTATCCAGAAGCGCTGGCTGCAGCCAAGAAGATGTACGCAACAATCACTGCCAAGCCGATTAAGACGCCATTTGACATGCGGCGGTCAATCATCAAGATTTACTCCTTGTTTGACCAGCAGATGCAAGAGTGGAACCTGCCGGCTCTCCACAACAACGAGTACACGACCCTTTCACCAGTCCTGAGTGAGCGGCAGTTACGGTTGAGCCTCCGTCAGGTCTTTGAAATTTACCACTCCGATATGAAGGAGCGGGGAACGAAGAAGCGGGCGTACATTGGTATTCGGCGTAGCGACCGGCAGAACTCGTTTACCATGCCGGCTCCCCAACTAGAGACGCCGGAAATGTTTAAGCGTATTTACGCCCAGCCGGTGAAGAAGTTTCTTGAGCAACACAGTATCCCATATATTGTAAGGAAGTAATTAGATGGACACGAATATTCAAGCAACCTTTGATAATGCCAAGCACATTGTTTTCCTGACCGGGGCGGGCGTTTCGACAGCTTCTGGTATTCCGGATTTTCGGTCAGCAAACGGCCTCTACACCCAGAACCGGAATGCGGAATACTACCTGAGTCACCGCTACTTTGCAAGTGACCCGGAAGGCTTTTACGAATTTTGCAAGAAGAACCTCTACTTCCCCGATGCTAAACCGAATATCATTCATGAAAAGCAGGCGGCTTTGACCCAGCAGGACCGGGCAACGGTGATTACGCAAAACATCGATAACCTGTATGAAGAAGCGGGCACTAAGCACCTGATTGACTTCCACGGGAACCTTTACAACGTGTTCTGTGAGAAGTGTGGTAAGACGGTTCCGGTTGAAGACTACCTGAAGAGCCGGATTCACGAGGAGGATGGCGGACCGTTGCGGCCGGATATTGTTCTCTACGACGAAGGAATCAAGCAGGAAAACATCATTAATTCTGTCCAGGCAATGCAGGGTGCCGACCTCGTGGTGATCGTTGGGACGTCCATGAAGGTTTACCCGTTTGCTGGCCTGCTGGAATACCGGAATAAGAACGCGGAAGTGATTGCTATTAACCGGCAGAAGCTGTCGTTTGGCTTTGACTTTACGATGGTTCAAGAAGACGCCACAAAATTCTTTGCGGAATTGACCGTTTAAAAAATAAGAGGCTGGGAATTAACTATTATTTTCTAGCTTCTAACTAAGAAAATGCGAACTATGATTTTTGATTTAATCAAAAA
>NZ_CANCWN010000048.1:0-8555 GCF_947381485.1 Limosilactobacillus avium
GTTGAGGTAACACCATTAAAGACCTTGATGGGTTTTTCTGTCCACTTAAATGTTCAACTTAAATTTTACAATCTGCCTATTATAAAACGACTTATTGTAGCGCAGCTAGTGATCCGAACCGGCTCTTCATCAAAATATATTTTGGTACCGAAATATATTGACAAGCGAAATGGAGAGGATTATATTATATACATCGGTACCGAACTAAAAATAATGGAGGGTGAGAATATGCTGACCAATCAACTAATCGCGCTTGCTGCTATGGCAGTGATTCTTGCATATTTATTGTCCGACAACCCATTGCCGACCGTTAAATATAAGAAAGACTAACGATGAATGAGGAGGAATTTAACCATGACTGAAATTAGTGACCAAGAATTAATCCACAAAATGTTGCGGAGTCTCGCTGTCCTACGCACTAAGTCCTTCGGGGATGCGGGCCCCCAGTTTGGCCCCGCAATGAGAAAATTTGGCTTTGGCAAAGGCGGCTTCTCCCCGGCGGGCCCAAAGCGGGGGCCAATGTTTCGCCACGGTGGCTTTTCACCAATGTGTGGCGCCCAACCAATGTCTGCTGGCCCAGCAGGTAACTGGGGTGCAGACCCACATATGATGGGCCCACGTCCGGGAATGGGCGGCCTGAACGGCTTTGCTGGTCGGCAGGGACTCGTGCGGGAAAACCTCTTGACGATTATTGCCGCCGCTCCGGAAGGCATCCGGGCCAAGGATGTCGCCAAAAAGGCCGGTATCAACCAGTCGTCGACATCCGAGTCCCTAAGTAAACTCGAAGATAATGGCTACATCAAGCGGACCGTTGACCCGGCCGACAAGCGGGCAACCCTTATTTTCCTCACCGACCTGGGGAAGGCCCGGGCCAACGAAATTAAGGACCAGCAGGAGGCCGTGTTTGGTCACCTCTTTGACAACCTGACGGCGGATGAAAAGGACGAGCTGGCCCGCCTCCTTGATAAGATTATCGACGGCGAGTAGGAAGCCTTGTGCTTACTGGTGAGCGCTATTTTGTGGTAGGGTAACTATAAAATAGTAAGGAGCGATGGCAATGACAAAACTAGCGATTATTGGTGCTTCTGGAATGGCCGGGAGCGCAATTTACAAGCAGGCAGAAGCAATTGATGGATTGGCAGTAACGGGGATTATCCGTAACGAGACCAAGGCTCACGAGGTGTTGGGCCCAGCCGCCAACCTGCTTGCGGGGGACGTATTGACGTTGAACGATGCCACATTGGGAGAGCTTGACGTCATTGTGGACGCCTTTAACCCAGGACCGGCGCACGCTGATCAGCAGATTGACCTGGCGAAGAAGCTGGTCAAGGTGGCAAGACAGTCCCCAACCCGGCTGATCTTCATCTTGGGTGCCGGTAGCCTGCGGACGGGTAGTGACCGCTATAATTTTGTGGAAGACATTGCCAAGACCCCGGGCGCGGAGAAGTGGATCAACACGCCCCGCCAGCAGCTGAAGGAGTACCAGTACCTGATGACGGTTCACGACGTTGACTGGCTCGGTATTTCGCCGTCCGCCATGTTTGTGGCCGGCCCGGCCGGTAAGTACGTTGTCGGTGGCGACGACCTCCTGGCTAACGGAGATGGCCAATCACAAGTCACGGCGGGGACCATGGCCAAGCTGGTTACCAGTGAAATTACTGACCCACACCACCACCAGGAACGGATTACCGCAGTTGATGCTTAAATTGATAGATAGAGTAGGCCCTTCACAAACATAAAGAGGACCCTAGTGTTCAGATTTTTCAAACACTAGGGTCCTCTTTATTTACTGTGTTGTTAGAGTCCCAGGTACTTATCCTTGATCATTTCGGCCTTCTTGGCGTGGTCCTCAGGATAGATGAAACTGTAGTCGATCCCCAGTTTGGCTAGTTCATCCAGGATTGGGCGCTTGTACTGGGCGGGGATGATGTACTTCTCCTTTTCGTCCGGGTTCTCGGGGTTGTAGAGGCTGAGAATATCAATTGCCAGCTGGGCCCGCCGTTCAACCTCTTCGTAGTCAATATCGACTGACTGGTCGTATTCGTCGCCAATGAAGGGCACGAAGAGGAAAAGCCCCTGCTGGTTCTCCATCCGCCGGCTCATCCGCTTACTGGTGACAATCTTGGGCACAATTAGTTCGAGCGGGTTCAACTTGTTGGCAAAACTGGGGATGTCCCGCTTGGCCTCCTCGAACAGGCGGAGGAAGGGGAGGGTCTTGAGGTCGTGCTTGAACTCGGCAAAGTAGTTGGAGTCCTCGTCCTCAAAGTAGTTCAGGTAGTCATCGCTCCATAGGCGGTGTTGCTGGGCAATGTAGCTGTTGTCCAGCTGGTAGAAGTTCTTTACAGTCTGGAAGAAGGAACTCTTGTCGGCCATCGACTGGCGGGCGAGGGACGATTCCAGCTGCATTTCGTTGCTGAAGGCGTTCTTCTTGAAATAGTTGTGGTTGGTGAGCCCACTTTTGAAGCTGTACTCCTCAATGAGGTTGTGCCAACCGCGCTGGTTCAGCATCTTGGCCAGTTTATCTGGGTTGGGCTGGTCCTTGTAGACGTAGACCTCACCGTTTCCCTGGCCACCCTTGACCGCAAAGAAGAGGGCAATCAGGGGGTTAGAACTAACATCCAGCAGCCGGGTTGGCAGGTGGTAGTGTTCCATCAGGGCCATCCGTTCGAAATTAGTTCGGCACTTTTCAAAAAGCTGGGGGTCGGTCATCAGAAAGTCGTTGAACAGGTTATCCTCATTGTCGAGCAGCTTCCGACTCCGAAAAATCGCTGGTAGGGTGTTGGAAAAAGCGTCATCCTGCCCCCGGAAGTAATAGTTATGTTCCTTATTGTTGATCAGCTTTTCGATTTCCTGGATATAGTTAGAAACGGTCTGGATGTTATGAATCATTGCACTAGCCTGCCTTTACAAAGCCAAAAACGCGTCTTACCCCTATATTTTAAATTAGGGTGGCCCGAAATGCTAGTATAAGCGCTCAACACTTTCTGGCACTCACTAGGCAACCTCTGCTCGTGACTGAACGAGCCGCAGCTCCATGAGCCGGACCTTACGGGGGATGAACTGGCGGATATCGTCCGCGTTATAGCCAATCTGGAGGCGGCGGTCATCAACGATTAGTGGGCACCGCAAAAGGGATGGGTGCTGGTTGATCAGTGCCAACAGTTCCTTTAATGATAGATGATTACCAGTAAGTTGGGCCTTGAGTTTGGCATAGGCCTTTGAGCGGGTGCAGATAATGTCTTCGGTGCCGTTTTCCGTCAGGTAGAGGATCTGCTTGAAGTCCGTAAAGGAGAGGTGGTTAGTGGCGACGTTCTGTTCAACGAAGGCCAAGTGGTGGTCCTTTAACCAGGCCCGGGCCTTGCGCGACGAACTAGAACGTGGTGACACGAAAAGTTTGATCATTTATAAAAAACTCCCTTCTTAATTAACTGATTATCATCCAAGATAAACCAGGACGTAACGTTACAGTCAAGCCCTGTTGCGTATTAGCCGCCAAGGAAGGGAACATACGTTATAATTGGGAGAGTTTAATCGAGAGGAGGGCCAAAATTGGCTGAAGACATATCACTATTTTCCACGAACGGTCCCAGTGGTGGGCACTTCAAGCAGCCCCTGGCCGACCGGATGCGGCCTCAGAAGCTAACCGAAATGGTGGGGCAAGAGCACCTGTTGGCGGCGGGTAAGCCCTTCCGCCAGATCATTGACCAGCATATCCCGATTCCCTTAATTTTGTGGGGGCCACCGGGGACGGGAAAGACGACTTTGGCCCACGTGGTTGCCAACGAACTTCACTACCCATTTGAGCAGTTCAACGCCAGAATTGAGAACAAGGGCCAGCTGACTAGGCTGATCAACCGCCACCCCACGGAATCGTTTGTCCTCCTCCTGGACGAAATTCACCGCCTGACCAAGCCAATCCAGGACTACCTGTTACCATACTTGGAGAACGGCCACGTCCTCTTAGTCGGGGCAACAACGGAGAACCCCCATTTTGTCACTGGTCCCCGCTATCCGGTCGCGGTGCCAGATTTTCGAGTTTCACCCCCTGAAGACGACGGATATCCAGAGGATGGTCGTCCGGGCTGCCCACGAGGCCTTTGACTACTCGATTCCCGACGAGATTGCCCACATGATTGCTAACACCGGCAACGGGGATGTCCGGACCGCCCTAAACGTCTTGGACACCCTCTACGCCATGCACCAGCGGGACCTGACCCTCGACCAGGTAAGGGCCTTCAGTCGTCAGCAACACCTGGCGTATGACAAGGACGCCACCCAACACTACGATTACTTGTCAGCCCGGCGGGATTCGGTCGAGGGCTCCGACGCGGATGCGGCCCTCTACTACCTGGCGGTTTTGCTGGAGGCCGGGGACCTGGAATCCGTGGTCCGCAGCTTGAAGAATATGAGCGCCCTGGACATGGGTCTAGCCGATCCGGCGCGGGCTGCCCAGGTGATTACCTTGGCTAATACCGCCTTGGAGATTGGCCTGCCGCGGGCCAGTACCCACGTGGCGATGGCAACAATGCTGCTGGCGATTAGCTCCCGGTCAGACTCAGTCATGCAGGCCTACCGGCGGGCAGCTAAGGATGCCAAAAATGCGAGTCAGCACCCGATGCCAGCCTATCTCCGTGACGCCCACTACAAGGGTGCCGATAAGTTGCGGGGTGCCGGTGTGATGAAGAACATGTTTGAAGAACCAAAGAAGGTAGCTAAGCAACCCTACCTACCGGCTAACCTGGTGGGCCGCCACTACTACGAGCCGGCACCCAGCAAGAACGAGCAGCAGCTGTACTACCAGTACCAGAAGCTGTTCGAATACATCTACCAGCGGCCGTTTGAACCCAACAATAAGATGAGCCACTTCGACCACTTCAACCCGTACCAGGAATAATTTTGATTCTCCACGACGAGCAGCTATAATTAGCCTAGCTTAGTAAATTGGGAGGAGAATATTATGAAGAAATCATTGAAAACAGGAATTACTCTAGCGGCGACTGTCCTTGCCCTGTGTGGTGGAGTTGCCGGGGTTCGTCCACAACTGGTCCGGGCTGCAAGCAGCGCCGCCACGAGTAAGACTCTTGATGCCCACCACCTGACGCCGGCCCAGACCGCGGCGTTAGTTTTGTACTACGGGGCCCACCACCTGCCGGGGGGCAACAGTCGTGACTATTCTGCCCACATGGCCCAAAAAGGGCAGGGCGCCGTGGTTAAAATCTGCAATAAGGACAACGTGCCCAAGGGTGAGGGTCCGCTCTACAAGAGCTACCCTAATGGAGCCAGCCTCCTGTATTCGATGCAGCTGAATACCGGGATCAAGAATAACGGTAAGCATATCGATGCCCTCTACTACACGATTGCCGGCAACAAGTTCTACCTGGAAGATAGTGATGCCGGAATCAACGCGGACGGGGTAACGGCCAGTGAAATGGTGGCCTACGCGAAAAAGCACGGTGGCGTTGCCCGCATCCTGAACGTGGCGCAAAACACCAAGGTCAAGGACCTGCGTGGCCAGTCAACCGCCAAGGACGGCCTGACGACCCAGCAGCTGGGCACCCTGGTTGCCCTGTATGCCCAACCGGACTGGTTTAAACAGGGCGTCGGCAGTGGTGACATGTACTACGGGACCGATAGTAAGACCGGCTTCAGTTACGTGACCGCCAACGGGGACCCGACCAGCTGGGTGTACTTCAAGCGTGATGGGAACGACGTGACGGTCAAGTACGTTCATCCGGAAGGGGACCAGAGTGTGGCCGAAACGCCAACCACTACTAAGCACATCACCGTCTCCGGGCTCAAACGGGACTACTATACCAACCAGTCCCAAAAGGACGAGGTGAATGGCTATGCCAACCAGCTGCGGCCGGAATCAGAGTATAACGATGGTGAAGATGATTAACGCTAGGGAGTGACTGCGGATGGAAAGTCAAGGTGTTTACCGGCAGGGAATTGCGGTCGAGGTCTTCTCACTGACCTGGATGGTCCTCGAATTTGGGGTCGGTTGCTGGTCCGGGATCCGGGCGCACTCCCTGTTGCTCGTTGCCTTTGGCCTTGACAGCCTGCTGGAAATCATCTCCGGTGGGGCTTTGCTGTGGCGGCTGGTTGTTAGCAACCGTCTTGCGGCCAATGCGGTTGCCAAGGTCGAACGGCGGGCGAGCCGGATTGTTGGCTGGTGCCTGCTGGCGCTGGCGGCCTACATTGTTGTGACCTCCGCCTATAACCTGCTCAACCACCAGGGGGCCGAAAGTAGCTTGCTCGGCACCCTAATGGCCCTGGCGTCACTAATTTGCATGCCAATCCTGATGACAATCAAGCTCCGGGTGGCAGGGCAAATTGACTCCGCAGCCTTGAAGGAAGATGCCATGTGCAACTTGACCTGTGCCTACACTGCTGGGGCCGTTCTGGTTGGCAATTTGCTGACCATCTGGCAAGGCTGGTGGTGGTCGGACAGTGTCTTTGCCCTCATTTTAGTGATCTTCATCGTGAAGGAAGGTTTGGAAGGAGTCCGGGCCTAGGCTGTTGGCTAAGATTAAAAATAAATGTGAAAATTTATTGCATTTTAATTTAGCTTATGATAATATGTAAAACATTAAATCAACGAAAGCGAGGACAAGAAGATGCCTTTTACTGCTAACGCACAAGTGAAGATTATTATTATTCGGATCATTGAATAGGTGATGCGGATAATTTAGTGCTGTTCGCGTCACGGGGATGCGAGCAGCGGCGGTAGCGACATTTTCTTGTCAGCCGGTTAGACTGCTCTGCGGTCTAGCCGGCTTTTTGTTTTGAAGGGATGTGAGGACAATGGAAAGCGACATTTTAACCAAAAGAGATGGCAAGCGATGAATTAAGAGAATATGTGAGGTAAATACTATGGAAAATTCAGTAACAACAGCAACGAGCACCCTGAAGTTGGAACGCGACCCCGTAAAGACGGTCATCCTGGCGTCAATGATGGGGACCGCAATTGAATTCTTTGACTTTTATGCCTACGGAACTGCTTCTGCTGCATACTTCCCAAAGGTCTTTTTCCCGCAGATGACGCCGTTACTAGCGACCCTGCTTAGCCTTTTGACCTTTGGGGTGGCCTTTGTTGCTCGTCCGGTGGGTTCGTTCTTGTTCGGCCACTATGGCGACCGTCTCGGCCGCAAGAAGACCCTGGTTGTCTCCCTGCTGGTGATGGGGGTGGCAACCGTGGCCATCGGCTTCATCCCGAGCTACCAGGTCGTGGGCGTATGGGGTGCCCTCCTCCTATGCCTGTGCCGATTTGTCCAGGGAATTGGTCTTGGGGGCGAATGGTCGGGTGCCGTCTTGGTCGCCACTGAGAACGCCCCAGCAAACAAGCGGGCGCTGTATGGTGCCTTTCCTGAAGTGGGGGCCCCAATCGGGTTCTTCCTCTGCAATGGTTTATTCTTTTTCTTGGAGCGGGTCCTTACGCCAAGCCAGATGATGAGCTTCGGCTGGCGGGTACCATTCTGGGCCTCCGCCGTCCTGGTGGTTATCGGCCTCTACGTCCGGCACCGTCTTCAGGAAACACCGCTGTTTAAGTTGGCCCAGGAGCGCGACAACACGACCAAGTCACCACTGCGTGAAGTTTTCAAGTCCAACTGGAAGGAAATCTTGAAGGGGACCTTCATCATGGGAGCCACTTACGCCCTCTTCTTTACTTTAACTACCTGGTCCCTGTCGTTTGCGACTACTGCGCTGGGCTTTTCTTCGTCGGAGTTCTTGCTCTTGTTAATGGGGGCCATCGTCGAATTCGCGGTCTTGATCATGCTGACCTCTGTTTTGGCAGACCGGGTTGGCCGGAAGAAGGTTCTGATGACGGGGTCCGTGGCCCTCGTCGTCTTCTCCTTGGTCTTTCCATACTTTCTGACTGGCCAGCACAACCTGGTCGGCGTGCTGCTATTCCTCGGTGTGGGCTTTTTGGTAATGGGAACCCTGTATGGACCGGTGGGGGCCGTCCTGCCGGAACTATTTCCGACTAAGGTTCGTTATTCCGGTGCGGGAATCACCTATAACTTAGCTGCGGTGGTCGGTGCGGCCGTTGCCCCAACCGTGACTACCTGGCTAATCGCTAACTGCGGGCTCCATTCAGCTGGCTACTACATGCTGGTCCTGTCAGTTCTCGCAGTTGTCTCCTGGATGCTGACTAAAGAAACTAAAGATGTTGATTATACTAAGTAGTGATAAATAAAAGTGCCCAGTGGGGAGGATTTTCCTTCCCGCGGGGTATTTTTTATGTCGTTGAATGGCAGTGCTATCGGCAAACTAGCCTTTTTGAATGATAACAGTAAACCGTGACACGGTAAAAATTAGCTAAGCTGCCCGTACTATCCTTATTTTTCAGTATCCGGAAAGGCCGGAAATAGGCGAGGTAAAACGTATTAATTAACTATAAATACGATAAGTGAAATTTCAGTTAACGGTAATTATTTATCGAAAAATATTATTTTTGATGAATAAATCAAAAGTAAATGGCAGATTGCAAGAAATAACTTGAACGAATTTAATGACGTAAATTAAGCAGGAAGATCTCGATTGGTGTGCGCCAG
>NZ_CANCWN010000049.1:0-8182 GCF_947381485.1 Limosilactobacillus avium
CCTACACATTTGATTCGTCGAAACTTTGTTCAGTTTTCAAAGGTCTACCAGTTAGCTAACTAAGCAGTTAACTAACGCTTAATATTTTATCAAATCTGCTTATTAAAGTCAACAACTAATTTTAATTAATTAAGTCAGCTCGTTAACAAGCATCCTTTATAATATATCATGTTGCCGAGAAACTGTCAACAATAAATTTGATTTCCAATTTGAAGCAATCAATTGTTAACGTCTCAAACAACGTTATTAACTATACCGAGATATCAACTAATTGTCAACAAATAATTAGAAATAAATTCAACTATTTTTAAACAACGAACTTCCATTATAAAACATTTATTTTTGTTCATATTTAATCTCAAAAGAAGGACTAAGGAGTATGTTTCTTTCAGAATGTCCGGTTTCATTTTCTATCTAACCCTCTCCTCGTTACCTTAGTGCTTTCGGATATGTTGACGAATGTGTCTCTCCGTTACCCCAACATATTACTAATATTGATTTTTGCTAATAGCCGGTAGACTGTCCACCGGTTAAGGAATAATACTATGAACTAGTACCGCAGTTCATGTAATACCCTTTTATAACCTAAAAAAGATTCGTACCTAAGTAAACTAGGTGCGAATCTTTTACGCTAAAGTGGTATTCACTTTATCCTACAAGGCCAATCGTCAAGCCTTGATGATTTTACTTCTTCTTACCGTTTTGCTTTTCCTTTTCCGGACGCATGGTTGGGAAAAGAAATTTTATCGTTTATAAGTCTTCATATCTTGTCACTACTTTATTACTAGCATTCTTGTCTTTCATATCCCGTCACAACTCTTCATAAGTCTTAAAAAAATGGTGTATTTTTGGTGTATTAAAGGTGTATTCAATCATTTTCAGCAATAAAATCGTCAAAGTGAGCAAACTGTTGCTTTTTTAGTTCTTTCGTCACGTCCGCATAAATATTAAGTGTGGTTTGAATATCAGAGTGTCCTAATGCTTCTTGGATAACTTTAACATTCATTCCTGATTCTATTAGCCTTGTTGTAAATGTATGTCTTAATGTATGGCAACTAAAATCAGGCAATAAAGTTTCTTCATTAATAGTAGGACTTCTATTTAAAGCGTCAAAGTTTGCATCTCTAATAATTCTTTTAAGTGCCTTATTTAGCGTTCCCTGATGTTGTACGTGACCAAATCGATTAACAAAAATGAAGTTTTGAAATCCATCAATATTATCAACAGACTTGAGATTATTACTTTCTAGATATTGTTTTTGATTGATTAAGGCCTCTCTAACCGTTTTTATCATAGGCACAGACCTATATCCAGCCTTAGTTTTTGGCGTATTAATACCAAATCCTGTGTGACTAGCTTTTGATCGATCATAGAATACTAATGTATGGGTGACATTAATCATATTATTCTTTAAGTCGACATCTTGCCAGCGTAAGCCAGTTAGTTCACCCACTCTTAATCCGCTACCTATCATAACAGCAAAAGTAGGATACCAATGCTTATATTTTGGATCGTTTTTGATGAAATCTAAAAAGAGTTTCTGCTGAGCTATTGTTAAAGCTTTGCGTTTAGTACCGTGCAATCCTCTAACTTTCTTCAGTTCTTTTAAACCTCCATCACTAACATTTTTTCTCAGTATATCATCTTCAACGCCCAATTGTAGAACTTGATGAACAACTAAATGTATTGTACCTACCGTATTAATTTGGAGGCCGTTATCATCTACTAAATTGTTATAAAATCGTCTAATATCGGTTCTATGCAGCGAGCGTACTTTATATAATCCTATACTTTTTTGGACAAAATGTTCGTACATGTATCGATAATTGTTAAAGGTATTAGGTTTCAAGCCTTTCTTCACATTAATCCAAATGTTGTATAGGTCATTTAAGGTTAAGTTTAGATTATTAGTTCGAATTCCATCATCAATATCATGGACTATTTTCTTTTCTTTAGTTCTAAGCGTTCTTAAAGTTTGGGCATAAATATAATGGCGCTTTCCATCTCCTGTTTCCCACCGATATTGATAACCACCTGTTTTCCTTTCACTTTCTCCCGTTTTTAGCACCCTATTTTTGCTATCCTTACGGCGTTTTATCATGGTAAAGTCTCCTTTAGTTAGATAAAAGGCTAGCATACCAATATTTTAGCATGCTAGCCTTTATTTTAAGAGCTAATTAAACTGAGTAGATTTCGCTTAAATACTTATCAAAGAGGACACGTTTAATCAATCGCTTATTGCCAACCCACAACACGAAATTACAGTCTTCGCTCTCAGTCATTTCTCTTAGCTTGCTCAAGCCAATGTTTGAATAAGCAGCAGCTTCATTAATCGTCAAATTGGCCTTATGCCAAATTGGTACTTCCTTTTTCATCACTATAATTTACCCCTTATTAGTCTTCATTAAGTGATTCCCTAAACTCAGCTATCGTTTCCTTGTAGCTGTCAACAAATTGTTTACAGCCTTCATACTTTTCATAAATCGGAAGAAGTGATTCTGCTTCATCAAGCTCATCCAAATCGGGAGAGCTTGAACCAAGCAAATCGTCAATTCGCGCCTCAATTGTAATATCGTCTTCAATATAGTGGAGGACATTCTTTGTCGATAAATCAACATTTCCACTTTCGTCAAACTCTAAATCCCCAACTTCCACTTCATGTGCCATATCATCTAGGGATGTAGTTACAACCGCATAAAGCTTATAACTAGGTGATCCAATATAATCTTTGATGCTGTAACAATACCCAACAAGGTCTTCAAGTGGCTTCCCTTTAAAATATTCTGCTTCTTTTTCAGAAATCGTAGAAAGTGGTTCACCTGCATCAAGATCGAATTCACCATTTTCATCCAATTTGAAATCTTCTTTTTTTAATCCTAATTCATCCATATAGCATACTACTGCCATGTCATAGTACCCCCAATCATCCTTGGCACTGGTTAAATTGATGCGGTCCAAGATATTAATAATATCCCAAATATCGTCATATGCACTTTTGCCAGAATAAAGGGAATATTCTTTTTCGACATTTTCAGGATCCAAGATATGAGCCCTAGCTGAACCCTCTTTTTCATAAAGGTGAAAACCACACAATTCACTTTCGAGTTCTAGATTATTAGTATTATCCATAATTTTATTTCCTCCTATATTTTATGTTCCTAATTTTAATCCGGTCTGTTTTCATAAATTTTTTACAACAGCAAAGCTTTAACTAATTTCATATTTGCGAAGTTTCTGATACCAATTTTCCTTTAACTCAACTAAAGGGTTGATGAACTTACCTTTAGAGCGTTTAAGGCTTTGCTTAAAACTAGAGAAAGAACTGTAACGGCTTAAAAACATATCATTATAGATAGCCTTCATATTATATTTTTCTTCATGCTTAGCTAAGTATCTTAGCAATACTTTCCATCGATAATTGCTCTGGTAGTTGTGAACTAAATCTAGATAGTTATTACCCTTTAAGATTACATCTTCTTTAACCCAAGCAATTTTATAACCATTACGGGTGCGAACTAAATAATTATCTAATTTCAGAAAAGCATAGGCGTATTTTGAATCAAATAGTGGGAATAGTTGAGCGTAAGCCTTCATATTTTCTTTAAATGTTTCTGCTTCTTCAACTGTATTAAAGGGTTCTGTATTATAATAACCAGTTCCATTTCCGTTATCGTGAAAGTCTACTGGATTGCTTGTAAAATCAAAAGATAATGCCTGATATGTTGGCTGTTCCCATTCCGACAATAAATGTTTATTATCCACTCGATGTTTCATATCGTTGAGACTTGAAAGTCGGTGTTGATCTACTTTAATATTAGTGATGTTGTTGATTAAGTCATGGTAAATACTGTGTGGCGACACATTTCGTACACCTGCAAGAGCTTGAATCCTGCCGTCCAATGTAAAATTAAATCGCGTCCTTAAATTAACTAAGGTAGTGTTCTTTGAATACTCTTCCTTATCGCCAGTTAATTTTGACTTGAATTCAAAGAATTGCCCATCGAAATACTTATCATTGACTGTTACCCATTGCTTAGGTGCAGTTTTTTTAATTACTTTAACAATTTTCTCTTTATCAAGAGGCTGATTGCCTGCCCAAATAAATCCATCTGTTGTCACCGACGGAATAAGATTATTTGGGTAAATACGATCAAGTAAGTTCATTAAAAAGTTAACCTGATAACGAGCGATAGCAGTGTATTGCATTGCGATGAGTGGGTTAGTTGATTTGGATAAAGGTACATAGTAACTATTGTCCCTTCCAAAAACTTTTGACGTTTTTGCATTTAGCCCTTGTGCTGTCTTACCATAGGCACCGTTTCCTAGTAGTTTAAAAAGTTCTTGTTCTGCTGACTTATTGCCATACTTTTTCTTTGCTAAATTACGATGTTGAAGCGTCCAGTCTTGAGCCTTACCAGATGGACAAATGTTTACAAATTCACCGGTGAGTTTCTTCTGCTCTGGCACAATTAATCGATGAATATAAATCTCAGCATTATAATTTTCAACCAGATCAATTAGCGTTATAAGTGGTAAGATTGCCCGCTTATGCTCCATAACGTAACGCGGCGTGGCATTCTTTATTGCAGCTTTTACTCCCACAGGCGATCGTCTAATATTATTTGGAAGTTTATAATCTACATCTGCTACTCCCACAGTAAATACGCCATTTGGCATTTTGGTTAGTAAGCGATTGAAATGCCTACTATTACTGTTCGTTACTTCCATTAATGGTGGGACATCCAGCCTTAAATCAGGAATTAAATGTCCAGCATTAACATAGCTTGATTTTAGATCGATATCATATACATATGGCATCTCAATAATCCCCGGGTTATAACATAAGTTCTGACCACCAGTATATGCTTTCAAGGCCATGGAAAATGCTTGATTATAAGCATCATCCGCCTGCAACGTAGTCATATCATGAATACCTTTTTCGTGTTTTGGAGCATAACTACTTGTTTCAGTAAAAAAGTATCCATTATGTGTGCCAAAGAAATTAACTTTTTTGGCCATCCAATATGATGAGTCAACATCTAACAACTCATACTTATTGCCTTTCTTATTGAAATAATTCTTATATACAGATTTTCCCCACAAATAATCCACTAACTCTTCACATGTCAATAATTCATTAGATTTTTTTCGCGCAAACTGATAAGCAAGCGAGTTGAATTTTAATGCTACATCATTGCTAATTTTCGCCACAGGCTTATAATGCCGAATCTTCTTTTCTTTATTGAGTAAATCTTCAATTTTCAATTTTGGATTTAACTCATAGAGCTTTTCAAAATTAATCCGTTGCAATAAATCATCTGTATTCAATAACTCAATTGGCTGACCTTTTTCATTTAGTGCAGTAACAATTGAGTCACGCGATAGATATGATTCTAGTTTTCTGATTAGCGTTGGATGTTTTTGCCTTACACTTTTCCTTTTGGTATTACTAATTTCTGATACAAGTTCTTCCCACTCTTCTTCATTAGATGGGAGTTGATTGTAATATTTAGGCCGTAAATATTGTTCTAATTCATCGCCAAAAATCTTTCGTGATAAATTATCTACTTGTTTTCGGCTGTAGGGCTGTTCTAAATAGTGTGCCGTTAACTGGTCAGACAACCCAGTCAGAGTTGCAGGAATATACATTTGTTTTAACAATCCAGCATCGTACGCTTCTTGCTCCATGCGTAACACGAAGCCAAGATACTTCAAAGTAATTTCAGCGTCATTCATGGCATACTTTTTGTAGTCATTGGGGCGCGATTGCAATAGTTCGCGCATATGCGTCTTGTAATAACCAGATGGTTTTCCGTCTTCCTCATCCCAAACTGTCGTATCAATCTTAGGCTGGTTGACCATTTCACCAAGTTTCTTTAATCCACCCTGTGGTCCCAATGTCATCATGTCACGGTATTGCAACGTGACAGGTACCTTACGATGTCGATCTGGTCTTACAATCTCGGTGACAAACTGGCGAGTAAAGAAAGCATGTTGATATAGTGTGATTACATTTGCCTCGTTTTTCCTATTAACATTGTCCAAATATTTATACCAATCAACATAAGCCGAGACATCTACGCCACCAAAATACCCAGCAACCAAAATCGGAGGGATGCGAGTTGAAAAAAGATTCTTTTTAATAGTCTTAGTTGGCTCAGCAAGCTTTTTAACATAACCTTTAATTTCCATATCAGAATATTTTTGCTTATAACAGACATCATTAAGGTATTGTTTGACTACGCTTAATAAATCCCAGAAGCTAAATGGCCTATCATTCTCATTTCGATATAAAATATAACCAATTGTCGGATAGCCTGGGTATTTCAGCACATATTGATGAGAAATAATATTTTTCTGTTCACGGGTACCCACTTCTTCCGTCGTTGTAATAGGTGATTCCCATTCACTATCATCCGCAACAAATAGGTAATCAAGAATCGAATCTTTAAGTCCATCAAAGACTTCTAAATTAGGATCTTGTTGTTCTTCATTGTGATATAGCACTTTATCGCAATCACAACTAATGTATTTCATAATACAAAAGCCTTCCTTTCTTTTCTGTTCAAACGAACCTAAAAGCCCAGGAAGGTCTTATTAATTGCAAAAGAAGAGCAAAAATAATATACTTAAATTAGTAATAGCTTTAAGGTATTTAGCTATTACTATCGAGCTTATTAAGTTCGGTTTGAAGTAGGTTGAAAACTATCCGCTCACCAAAGTGTTAGTTTTCAACTTTTTTATTTTTAAATTAAAACAATATAAGCGCCAGGCTGAACTCTACTTGAAGAGATCTACCAGACGCTTATTATAATACTATATATTTATCCGATTGTAAATACCTTTTAATTATATAATAATAATTAAAGTTGGTCAATAGTTTTTTTGAAATAATTATATATTTAAATCCACCCTACTTTAGCTTATACATAAGGTCTTTAAATACTGTAACCACCTTATGTATAATAACCTTTAGGACTAAGAATAAAGCTTTGCAACCTTTGTTTTTCGGTCCAAGTGAATCTTTGGATGACGCGTTACCCCTCACCTAATCCAGAACCACGGAGGTGACCAGTCATGCCAAGAGCTAGGAAAGACTGGAGGGTCAGACACGGTCCAAGTGGCTGTGACTATCTGGATACTATCCAAAGCAGCTGTACAGTTTGCCAAGGCTTTTCAGATAATAAAAAAAGCTAACCGTAAAGGCTAGCTACCCAAAATGTTTTCCAGAACATTCACGATTGAGAGCAACGAGCCGCAATCTCGTTGCTCTCTTTTCATTTATTTATTATACCCAAACTCAAAATAACTATCAAGAAATACATCAATAGTCATATATAATACAAAGTTTAAAGAGAATAATTGAAATCAAAGGCAAACAATCGTGTTCAGCATGCATGGTTACTTGCTTTTTTAGTTATGATAAATTTACACTTTCTATCCTTAAAAGTAATCACATTTGATTATGTATAATTCTAGCAAATGCAAATCACACTATTTATCGATCTCTAATCATCTGGTATTTCGTAACTACTTTCATTGGTATTCTTCTTTCCAGAAATCTTTACATAATGAATAAGCCAATCCAATAATTCTTCATAAAATAGGCTTTCTTCATTATTATCAAGACCATTTACTAGATCTAACGTGTTTTCCAAAGAATCTAAAACTGGCTCTAGTGTCAATTCTTCAAAATTACCTTGTGCTTTTTCTTTTAAACTTAATTTCAAAATTTTATTCAACAAAGTTCGAGGCATTTCTTGTCTCATACGAATTGAATTAAGTATGTATTCTGATTCACTTTCATTAGCGTCTTTTGCAATCTTTTGTAATTGTTCCTTTTGCTCTTTAGTAACTCTAGCCCGTATATACTTCTCTTTTGTTGATTTCTCTATCATATTTTTTAACCCTTACCCTTATTGGTAAAAGTATAACAGATTACAATACATTTTGTGACTACAATTCAAAAATGCCATTAAAAAATGTAGTCACACTTAATAATACTAATACAGCAACATTTTCACCATGTGACTACAATTGTCTTTTAGTGTAGTCACATGATGAAATAAAATGTGACTACATTTTTATTTGTACGTTTTTTGACACCTGAAATGTCAAATTAAGTTAGAAAGAAACTAACTGTGCGTCTGTGATATTCTCCATGAATACCTCAATGGGTGTG
>NZ_CANCWN010000050.1:0-7525 GCF_947381485.1 Limosilactobacillus avium
CTGGCGCACACCAATCGAGATCTTCCTGCTTAATCTGCGTCACTAAATTCGTTCAAGTTATTTCTTGCAATCTGCCAAATAGATAAAAAAGCCACTGACGTCAACCAAACGCCAGTGGCTTTTCGCATATAATAGCTAAATTTTAGAATAACTTACCGACACCGTAGTGGATGGTAATCGTAATCAAACCAATGATGATGTTCCGAATAACCGCAATCTTAACCAGGCCGTTACCGAGCTTTGAGCTGATGAACGCCGTTAAGGCACTCGTCAAGATAACCGCCAGAATAACGGCAATCCACTTGTAAGCTTCGGGAGCAAAGGTCATCGCCATCAGTGGGAAAAGGCCCCCAGCTGCGGCCGAGAACAAGGACGAGAAGGCAGCGTCCCAGGGGTTCAGGTAGTGTCCCAATTCGATATCATACTTGACCCGGACAACCGTTTCGAGCGGCTTCTTCTTTAGTAGGTCCCGGGCAATCGCCAGCGAAGTCTCCGGACTAACCCCCTTACCAACGTAGTACTTTTGAACGGCGGCCAGTTCGCCTTCAAAATCCGTCTTCAACAGCTCTTCTTCATGGGCAACCGCTGACTTTTCGGTATCCTTCTGGGTAGAAACGGATGCATATTCCCCCGACGCCATTGAGAAGGCACAGGCAAGCATGTCAGATAAACCGGCAATAAAGATTGTAAACCGGTCAGTCGTTGCAGCGGCCACGGAAACCAGGACCCCGACAACCGTCAAGATACCGTCGTTAGAACCTAAGACACCTGCACGGAGGGTATTCAGTTTTTCTTCCATTGTTTGTTTTTGACGTTTCTTTACGTTTTCCATCAAAACTCATCCCCCTTAACGTGCAAATAATTGACCAATTACAAACGTCACACCCATCGTAAGCAGACCGGCGGCCGCATTCCTGATCATTGACTTGACCCGGTTAGACTTACCCAAAACGGCCGCAAAGTAACCGGTGATAAGGAGGGCGATTAAAACCGCCACCATGGTAGCCAAGATCCGCACATGGGCGGGCGCCATCGTCACCGCAACCATCGGTAAGATCGATCCAGTTGGGAACGAAATGAACGACGCAATCGCGGCCGCGTACGGACTAGTAAAGTCCTGGGGATTAAAGCCGTAACGCTCTTGAACAGCCGTCCCGAGTGAATCCTTTTTCATCAGTTCGGTCGTTGCTTGGTGGGCCAGCTTGGGGTCAATATCTTGGGCCTCGTACTTCTTTTGGACATAGTTAAATTCTTGCTGGTACTGGTCCTCAAGCCGTTGCCGCTCACTAATCAGTGCCATCTTTTGTGAATCCTTTTGTGTGGATACGGAAACGTACTCCCCCATACACATGGAAATCATTCCCGCAAGGCTGCCGGAAAGTCCAGAAATCAAAATTGAATAGGCATTACTCGTCGCCGCAGCAACACCAATAACAATCCCGGCAACTGAAATAATGCCATCATTAGCCCCCATCACACTTGCACGGAGGACATTAACCTTCTGGGCCAATGACATCTTTTTCTTTGGCATATTTCTTCCTCCCTCACGCTAGTTTAGAATCATTATAACATAATGATTGCTACATTCAACCGTTTAATTAGATTGAATCCCTCTTAATTAGAATCATTAAAATTTATTATTAGATGTAAAAAGCGATAGCCCACAGTGGCTATCGCTTTTACAATCATAAGTTCTTACTTAGGTTTATTCGTAAGTTTGAACGGCAGTTGTCCGAATGACGAACACTGAAGTTCCGGCATGACGCGTCATGTAGGAAGCCTGGGACCCAACTGCCTTACGGTTGCCCCACTTACCAATTGAACCAATAATCAACAGGTCCGGTTGGAAGGCAGGAATAACGTGGTTACAAATCCGTTCGGCCGGACGTTCACCATGGTCGACAATTCCCGTGATTTTCTTCGGGTCAACACCATAATCAATGGCAGCTTGAACGTATTCGTTAACCCGCTTCTTTAATTCGGATTCGCTACTGTGAACGTAATCCTTATCGAGAATTTGGTAAACATTAATGTGGCCAGTCTCCAGAATAGAAACGATTCCTAATTCGGAACCATCCCGCTTGGCCTTGTCAACAGCGTATGAAAAGGCTGCCCGGGCGTCTGGTGCGTCGTCGACACCAACGAGGATCTTCTTGAACTTCTTTGGCTTAATTTCAAACATTAGTATTCCCCTCTCTAGGTTCTCTTAACAGCAAGCAGTATGCCAGCCCGCTATTAACTTCCAATAACTATGTTACTACTAATCTTTAATTTGTAAATAATTATTTTGGGTATCCTAAAACAAAAGTCAAAAAGAGAGGATTTAATCTTTCTTGAAACACTACTTTCTACCATTGCGATTATGGTGATCGCCCGCCCCCACAAAAGTGTTATTATTAATGGTAATTGAAGTGTATTTTTATTTACGAAAGGAACTGTGACCAAGATGAAGAAAGAGTTGTCTAGCTGTACGGCCATGCTCGTTGGTAAGAACGCCACAATCGATGGTTCAACGATTATCGCCCGTGATGAAGATGGTGAAGACGGGGTTAACCCCAAGACGTTCCGGGTTTTCCCTGCTAAGTATTACACCGGCGAGGAATACACATCTGCTTATAACGGCCTGAAAGTAACGATGAGTGGCAAGGGTTGCCGCTTCACCGCCACCCCAAATGGGGACCCCGCAATTGGCCGGTGGGATGAACAAGGAATTAACGAGTTTAACGTTGCAATGAGTTCAACGGAAACCGAAAACACGAACCCCCGCGTACTCGGCCACGACCCCCTCGTTAAGAACGGGGTTAACGAGGACTCAATGCTCTACCTCGTCTTACCATTCATCAAGTCTGCCCGTGAAGGTGTCAAGCGCCTGGGGAGCTTAATTGAAAAGTACGGAACCGGTGAAACCAACGGGATTGCCTTCTCAGACAAGGACGAAGTTTGGTACTTTGAAACTGCTGGTGGTCACCAGTGGGTTGCCCAACGGATCCCGGACGACTGCTACGCAATTGCCCCGAATAACATGTGCATCCAAGAAATTAGCTTCGACGACCCTGATAACTTCATGTATGCCAAGGGAATTGAGAAGTTCGTTGAAGACCACCACCTGAACCCATACCCTGGTAAGTTCAACTTCCGGAAGATCTTTGCTACGGAAAACGAAGCTGATGCTTACTACAACACCCCACGGACCTGGTACGGTCAAAAGCTGTTCAACCCATCCATTGAACAGGAACCAACTAGTCAGGACATGCCATTTATTCGGAAGCCAGAGAAGAAGATCGCGATTGAAGATGTCGAATACTTCCTTTCCTCCCACTACAATCAAACCCCATTTGACCCAATGGGGACCTACTCCAGTGGTACGCCTGACGAACAAAAGCGGTTCCGTTCCATTGCCTTAGACCGGAACCAAAGCTCATGTATCATGCAAATCCGGAATGACGTCCCGGCCGAGTATGCTGCAATCCAATGGATTAACTTTGGTTTCTACTGCTACAGCCCATACGTTCCATTCTTTACCAATATCAACGACACCCCTGCTAACTATGCTTACGCAACCCAGGATGTCCAACCGGAAAAGAGTGCCTACTGGATGTACAAGATGCTCGAGGTAATCGTTGAACCACGCTACCACGAATTCATCAACGAAGTGAACGCCTTCCGCGACGACGCCCAAAGTTACGGTGTCGGCCGGGTTGATAAAATCACCGCGGGTGCCAAGGGCAAACGTGGCGATGACCTGATCAACTACCTGACGCAAGCCAACATGGAAAGCGCTAAGCACATCACCGAAGAAGGTCACAAACTGACCACTAGTCTGGTTCGGCAAACATTGCTAAACTCCAAGTTCCAGTTCGAACGTGGTGGCAACTTGTAAATTCAAAAGAAGTCAGCGCAAAAGCGAAATGCTTTACGCTGGCTTCTTTAATTTGCATCTAATTTAAATTTCCGGCTTCCTTCAATCAGCATCAAGGCTGAAGTGTAAACCATTACAAAAATCACCAGCCACATTATGAACGTCACGTTCAGGTGCTTGACAAAATGAATAGCAACAAACACTCCCAGGCAACCACAGACCGTGATTGAGATTGCCGGGGCCCGGGCATAGTCATCACGCTTGATAAACTCGTCAGCCGCGATTGGCATCACGGACGCACATGACGACATCATGATGGGAAAAGCAACTAACGGGCTCAGACCAAGGAGGTACACGAGGGCCATGCACGGTGCGTAGAGTCCGATACCGACATTCATCAGTGAGCCCAAGATAAAGTTAACGGCACAGGCAATGACTAATTTCCACCCGTACAGGCCCGTGGCAACATTGTGGGCCCCGAGCTTGGTGGTTACCCCCGTAGCAGAGAGAATCATCAAAACGGCGGTGACGGCCAATGCACACCCCACCGTCACCTGCACTTTCTTCTCATCGAAGCGGACCACGATTCGGGAACCGATAAAGGCCCCCAGCATTGCCGATAACATCATCGTCAACAGGGTTAGGCCACTGACCTTAACCATTTTGATGTAAGAAAGGGCCTCGGTCATCACCGGGATAGCACAGGCGGCATTCAATGTTCCCGGAAGTAGGCGGTCATTTTTTAGGGACTTAGTTAGCTTCAGTAGCATGGTGGTAGGCGCAAAGGAACCGATCCCCAATGTGTCAAAGAAGTTGGTCGTGAAGCCGATGGCCCCCGTGACGAACATGTTGCCGTCATTGATTCGCTTCCGGTTGACGAAGAGGTCATGACCGTAATTGTACACCTGGTAAAGTAAAAGGGCCCCTAAGATCAGCCGGGTCAGCAGTGTTGCATTCATTTTCTCTTTCTCCTCACGTCACAAATAAAAAAGCTTATGGCAAAAACTAATTCTACCATAAGCTTTTCTTTTTCGCTGAAAATTGTTAATCGTTTGCGTTCAGCCACCTAATTAGGACTCGCTCGTAGTCGTCGTGAAGCTCCACAAACGACATGTGCCGGCAGTATTCGAAGAGCTGCCATTGGGAATGCGGAATACGGTCGGCCATCGCTTTGGCAATGTAAGGCGTGCAGAGGTCGTCGGTCCCACTAGTAATCAGCATCGGGGTCGTAAGCTTTTTAAGCTGGTCGAGGTAGTCATAATCCTTGAGGTTCCCCTCCGGATTATATTCATTAGGTCCCCACCCGGTCAGGTAGGCAACTGTTCCCGCCCGTTTTTTCCGTCGTAATGGTTCCGGATCGTCCGCCGTTGGTGCTGCGCTACAGTGCTGTTCCATAAACTTGGCATTGGCGCGCTGGTAATCCGGGGCAGAGTAGTCGCCACTCGCCTCCGCCCTGGCAATTGCCGCCTGTTCGGCCGGTGTCATAAATTTGATCAGGCGGTGCAACTCCTTGCCCCACATCCAGGAGGCCGGGAGGGTACTGGCTAAGATTCCCGATTTGACGCCTTGGGGAGCGTAGTCACAAAGGTAGATAATCTCTAGCATCCCACCCCATGACTGGCCTAGCAAGTGGACCTGGTCAAGACCTAAGTAGTCACGCAAAGTGATGAGTTCTTTTACCCAGGTTTCGCGATTGTAGAATTGATCGGCCTTGTCATCAGGCATTGAGGACTTTCCACAGCCAATCTGATCATACATGACCAACTGGCGGTGGTCCTTTTCTGCCAGGTCATCTAGGACCTCAAAGTAGTTATGGGTTGAACCCGGTCCACCATGAAGGAGGAGCAGGGGCGCCTTAGCACTCTTTTCGCCCACAATCCGGTAGTAAGTCCGGTATTTGCCAAAGGGCATGTATCCTTCTTGAACTCTAACCATTATTTCCCTCCTCAGGCTTAAACATTAACTAAGCGGGATAAGAGTCCCCGCATTGAGAACAGAACCAGGGCCCCGACAACGGCAAAGGCGCCAACAATTCCAAAGTACATTCCAGCGTTTGGAACACTGTAAAGCTTAACCAGCTGGGCATTGAAGGACTGAGCGGCAGCATCCCCTAAGAACCAGATACTCATCATCTGCGCAGCAAAGGCCTTCGGGGCCAGCTTGTTAGTCAGCGACAGGCCGGATGGTGACAGGAAGACTTCCCCAACTTCGATAATGGCCAGGCTCAAAATTAACCACCAGCCGGAAAACTTAACCCCGGCAGCGTGGGTATTGATTGGGATCAGGAGAACCAGGAACGAGAGCGCTGACGCCAACAGGCCGACTGTGAACTTCGTCGTCGATGATGGCTGGTGCTTGCCCAGCTTCGTCCAGGCGGCTGCCACGACTGGTGAATAGATCAAGACAAACAGGGCGTTGAAGCCGGTAAACTGACTGGGCTTGATGTGGAAGCCAAGCAAACGCAGGTCCGTCATCTGTTGGGCCACCAACGGGAAAATCGTCATTGTCTGCTCATAGATTGACCAGAACAGCACACTAGCAATGAAGATCACGATGTATGCCAAGACATTATGGCGGTCCTTACTGGTAATCTTCGGGCTGCGTAAAATATTGAAGAAGTACGCGGCCGGAAGTAAGATCCCGAGAATCGTGATGATAAAGATGATGTTGTTGATGTTGAGCAGGTGGGTTAACTGCATCCCTACCAGGACGATAACAACCAGGGCAACGACCCAGGAAACCTGCTTAATAACCTTCGCCTTCTCCTCCGGTTTGATGGGGTCACTAGGCTCCAGGCCATCCTTGGCCAGGTACTTTTTCTTCCCCATGCTGTACTGGATTAAACCAAAGATCATCCCAATTGTTGAGAGGGCAAAGCCAGCGTGGTAACTGTACGTTTGACCGACCCAGCCAACAATGAACGGTGCCAAAAGAGAACCCAGGTTGATCCCCATGTAGTAAATATTAAAACCAGCATCCCGCCGGGTATCATCCTTACTATACAGTCCCCCGATCATGTCGGAGATATTGGGCTTTAGGAAACCAGTCCCTAAGACAATGATGACAATTGAAACGTACAGGCCCACAAAGCGGAGCGGGAGCACCAGGATAAAGTTTCCTAAGGCAATTAATACCCCACCCCAAAAGACCGTCCGCTGGGCTCCCAGTAAACGATCACTGACAAAGCCACCGATGACACTCGACATGTAAATCAGGGCCCCATAAATGGCAACAATTGAGGTGGCAATCGGGGTATTCATCCCCAGACCACCCTTTTGGAAACTATCAATCAGGTAGAACAAAAGGATGGCGTGCATACTGTAGTAACTAAATCTTTCCCACATTTCAGTGAAAAATAGGGTCGATAGTCCATGTGGATGGCCAAAGAAGGCCGTATCCTCCGTCTTCTTCCCTCTTCTAATCATACTTGAGCATTCCTCTCAATAACATCCAATAACATTAAAGAGCTAGTCAATAATGCAAAAAATGTAGTTATATACTAATTATAGTCTTTCTTTATACATGGAGCAGTTTCATTTCAGGCCAAATGTCCCTTTGGAAAACGTTTTCAATATTTTGTTCAAAAAACGAAGCTGGGAAAAAAGCTTCAGAGTGCTCCGTATGGCTAGTATAGGACGATTGTTGGCACGGTACGGGCCAATGATT
>NZ_CANCWN010000051.1:0-7359 GCF_947381485.1 Limosilactobacillus avium
TACTTTTGTTTGTGGTTATTCAAAAGTCTATCACAAATGACTTTTTTATTTTTCTAACTTAATTTTACAAACCGCGTCCGTAAATAATGGCGCAGAATATTTTTGATAATCGTTTAACATTTATTTTGATAAACGATTGACAATTTTAGCAAAGGCGCTTACAATCATTATCGTAAACGGTTACAAGGAACGAAGGGAGTCAGTTATATTGCGGCAAATTGATGAAGCGCGGGTGGCCAAAGTTACGAACACCCGCTATCGCGAACACTACCATATCCAAACACCGGCCGGCTGGCTGAACGATCCCAATGGTCTTTGCTTCTTCAAGGGCTATTACCATGTTTTCTACCAGTTCCATCCCTACTCTGCTGAGTGGGGACCAATGCACTGGGGCCATGTGCGGAGTAAAGACTTAGTTCACTGGGAGGATTTACCGGTCGCCCTGGTTCCCGGTGATCCCGAAGACTCCGGGGGCTGTTTTTCCGGGTCGGCCATCGTCAAGGACGACCGCCTCTACCTGGTTTACACGGGTCATCACTACTACGATGACGGCAACCAGGACCACTTCTGGGAAGACCAAAATGTGGCCTACAGTGACGACGGCATCCACTTTACCAAGTACGCGAATAACCCTGTGATCAAGGCCCCGGCGGACAATAGCCAGGACTTCCGGGATCCCAAAGTCTGGGAACACGATGGCCAGTACTACCTGGTCCTCGGTAGTCGGGAGCAGGAGAATAACCGTGCCCGCATCCTCCTTTACCAGTCTAGTGACCTGCTAAATTGGCAGGCGCGCGGGCCCATCACTGAGTCGCAGGATATCGCGCTCGAGGGTTCGATGTGGGAGTGCCCGGACTTCTTCCGACTTAACGGTCAGGACATTATCGCCTGCTCACCAATGGGAATCAAGCCCCAGCGGCACCGTTTCCTCAACCTGAGTCAGACCGGGTACTTTGTGGGCCAGCTGGACTATGATCAGGCCCACTTCGACCACTACGACCTCCACCTGTTGGATTACGGGCACAACTTTTATGCGCCCCAGTCGTTTCTGACACCGGACGGCCGGCGAATCCAGTTTGCTTGGTTCAGTTCCTTTGACAAACCGATGCTTGAGCAGGCTGATGGTTGGGCCGGGGCCCTGACCTTGCCGCGCGAACTAGTGATGCGCGGTAACCGGATGGGCGCCATTCCCGCACAGGAGACAACCCGGTTGCGCACGGGGGAAGATCTTAATACTTTAGCAATTATTCATTCACCGCACCAACTTGCGGTTACTGACCCCCAGCACACCGAGTGGGCCCTGACCTTTGATTTGACAGGCAACGATGGACAGGTCAGTTGGCAGATTGCCAACAATGACGAGGTTTTGGTTAGCCTGCGTTACGACCAAGCATCTGGTGAGGTAACAGTGCACCAGCACAACCAGGCTAGTGACCGCTACGCCACGATTGGCCATCTTCACCAGCTACGGGCCCGGATCTTTGTTGACACTAGTTCGGTCGAAATTTTTCTTAACGACGGTGCAGCGACCTTCACTGAGCGCTACTACAACGACCAGCAACCGGTCATGACCACGATTGCTGCCAGCCGGCCAACCGCTACCGCCATCAAAGCTTACACTCTTAACATGAAAGGATAAAACACCATGAAAAAGAAAAGCTTATTCAAGAACCCCTTCTACCGGTTCGACTCGTTAAACATCCTCCTCTTCTTCACTGCCTGGGGAATCTGGTGGTCATTCTTCCAGATCTGGCTGACCAACACCCTGCACTTCTCCGGTGAACAAGTGGGGACCATTTACTCATTTAACTCCGCCATCACCCTGATCCTGATGTTCGTCTACGGGGCGATTCAAGACCGTCTCGGTTTGAAACGGCACCTATTAATTTTCTGTTCCGTCATGGAAATGCTGCTTGGCCCATTCTTTACCTGGCTCTACGCCCCACTGCTCCACAGTAGCTTCTACCTCGGGACCTTTCTTGGTTCCCTCTACCTGTCATTCGCCTTCCTGGCTGCTTCCCCAACCTTCGAAGCGGTCACGGAACGGATTAGTCGGCGTTACCGGTTTGAATACGGTCAGGCCCGGTCATGGGGTTCCTTCGGGTACGCGGTTTCTGCCCTGCTTGCCGGCTTCCTCTTCACGATCAGTCCTAACCTGGTCTTCTGGCTCTCATCGTTCATCGCACTGCTGCTCTTCTTACTCTTGGTATTTGTTCACCCCGAGAAGAACCAAAAGATGATTGACCTCTACGAAAACAAGGTTGAAAACGCAAAGGAAAGCTCAACTGCTTCTCTTAAGGAAATTTTCGGTGTCTTCAAGATGAAGGCCCTTTGGCAAATCATCATCTACATCATCTTCTCCTGGACGTTCTACACCGTCTTTGACCAACAGATGTTCCCCCAATTCTTCACCCAATTCTTCGCTACCAAGGCCCTCGGCCAACAAATGTACGGGGTTCTAAACTCCGTGGAAGTCTTCCTGGAAGCCATCATGATGGCCTGTGTTCCATGGCTGATGAAGAAGATTGGAGTCCGCAAGACCCTGCTGGTCGGGATCACCATCATGGTTATCCGGATTGGGGGCTGTGGCCTGGTTACTAACCCACTTGGCGTCTCCTGCATCAAGTTACTCCACGCCCCAGAAACGGCCTGCTTCGCCCTCGGCCTCTTCCGTTACTTCACGCTTCACTTTGATACTAAGGTTTCTGCCACCCTTTACATGGTTGGTTACCAGATTGCCGCTCAGGTTGGTCAAATCATCTTCTCCACACCCCTCGGTGACCTGCGGGACCACATCGGTTACAGCCACACCTTCCTGGTTATCTCTGGAATCACGCTGATTGCCGGGATCTACGCAAACTTCATCCTGAAGAAGGATAACGTTGACGTTAATGGTCAGCCGTTGAGTAAGGACTAAAAACAAAAAAACAGTTGCGCAAAACTGCGCAGCTGTTTTTTTAATCACTCATTTTTCCAACCACTGGTAGGCCCTTCAAGACCCGGTCACCATGGGGCGACTTGTTTAACAAGACAGCGGTTAAGTCCTGTCCGGCAACGTTACCATGGTGCTTGCCACCCTGCCAGGCGGCCTTGTCCGAAACATCGTAGACAACCCCCTGCACGGCTACATAAGCCGGTTGACCATTTTGGCCATTGTACTTTGCTAATTCGTTCTTCGTAAATGTTTTCTCAGCCATCGTGGTGACCTCCTCTAATCTTTGTTGTTTTAACTATAACATGGCCCAGGGGGGAAGTTAAGTAAAAATTATTAATTGCCTTCTCGAGGGAGTGGGGCAGGACCAGTCAACTAGTCCTGTCTTACTCCCGTTTTTGTGTATTGCCGACGAAGTTCATTCGGTAAGATCCCAAACATTTCCTTAAAGGTTTCCCGGGCAGTCCGCTGGTTGGTCAGGCCGTTTTTTCTTAACAGGTCGCTGATTGGTCGGTCAGTCTTAATAATGTCCTGGTAGAAGTGGTTGATTTTAACCTCGTAAATATACTTGATTAACGAGATCTCCGTCTGCTCTTTGAACATCCGTGAAAGGTAGCTGGGGTTGTAACCAAACTTCTTGGCCAGCATTGCAACCGTCAGTTTCTGCCTGTAATGGCCATTAATAAAAACGATCACTTCCTTGATTCGACTGTTATCGGCTGGCAGACGCTTTCGACTGACCATTCTTGTAAACAGGAGCTTGAGAATCTGCAATAGGATAATCTCACTTTCAAAGCGGCCGGCCGTGGTCTGCTGGGCTTCGACAACATCAAATTGGTTAATTAATCCAACAATCTGGTGGTATTCCGGTAGGTCATGGCAGCCGTTTTTAAAACTCACCCGCTCGGGGTGGTCAACGTAACGTTCGAGCGCTGGCAAAGGAATCTGCATGACCACCGCCTTATTAGGGGTGTTGGCAACATCATGAACAACCCCGGAGGGTACGATAATAAATTGGTTCGCCCCCACGGTATAGCTATGACCACTAATGTTGAACCTTAATTGGCCATGTAAGACACAGACAATTTCAATGCTACTGTGCCAGTGAAAGGGCACGTAACCACTAGTCGTCACTTTCGACCGGACAAAGCGGATCCCCAATGTCGTGTTGACGACAATATTTTCGTGGTGAGTTTCTGGCATATTCTCCCTCCCAACATTACATTTCTTACCCGTTAGCATTTAATTCTATACAGAAGCGCTAAATTCCATTGCCTTGAATTCGCTTTCAATATATTATTCTACTTGAATTAATTTAATAAAACAACTAACTCGCAAAAGCGTTAACTAACAGGCTTTGGAAGGAGAAGATAATATGACAACTATTACTAATCCAATCATTCCCGGAATGGCTCCGGACCCTTCAATTCTTCGCGTAGATGAAGATTATTACATTGCAACCTCTACCTTTCACTGGCAACCGGCAATCCAGATCTTTCATTCAAAGGACCTGGTTAACTGGCAGCTAATCACCTACGCCCTCAAGGATGAGGAACTAAACCTTCAGGGAACAAATACCCCAGCCGGGATTTGGGCCCCACACCTCTCCTATGATCCCCAAACCAAAAAGTACTGGATCGCTTACTGCCACATTCAGAACATGGCCGGGCGGGAATTCAATGCAGAATCCTACGCGATTTGCGCTGACTCCATCATGGGCCCCTGGTCAAAGCCCCTGTACCTAACTTCCATCGGCTTCGACCCCTCCTTGTTCCACGAAAACGGCAAGCACTACATTGCCGTCCTGGAATGGGAGACCCGGGAAGGCTACCAGGCACCTGGACACATTGTCATTGCTCAAGTCAACTTATCAACTGGCGAAGTTGGGGACTGGCACCGGATTACCACCGGCTTTACCAGCCGGGGCTGCGTTGAGGCGCCACAGATCTACAAACGTGGGGACTACTACTACCTGATGCTGGCTTCCGGGGGTACCGGCTATGCCCATGGCGTCGAGATGGGCCGGGCTAAAAACATCTTTGGCCCCTATGCGCCCAACCCGAGCCACGAACCAATTCTTACCGCTTCACCCCACCACCTCTTCTCCCTCGGCGACCCGGATGCGGGCCACTTCGAAATGTACAACCCGCACTCCCCGATTCAAAAGGCGGGGCACGGTTCGCTGGTGGAAACACCTGCTGGTGAGTGGTACATCGCCCACCTGATGTCCCGTCCCCTTACCGGAACTAAGCTTAATCCACTGGGGCGTGAAACTGGCCTTCAAAAGATGGACTGGACTAAGGACGGGTGGCTAGAGATGGCTGATGGCAGTAACCTTGCCAAGCAAGAAGTAGCCGTTGACGGTGCTGACGACAAGCAGGACCGTCACGCCTTTGACATCGATGACCACTTCACGAACGACCACTACGACCAACGGTTTATGACGCCCTACCATAAGCAGGACACCAGCTGGGTTAAGGTCGTGGACGGCAAGCTGCAGATCAGTGGACGCAACTCCTTCTTCTCCCAGGTTAGCCCATCAATCATGGGGACCCGGGCAACATCAATGGACTACCAGCTCCAAACCAAGCTTGAGTTCCATCCCACCCACTACTCCGAGACAGCTGGCCTGGGACTCTACTACGATTCCAATAACTGGTTCTACGTCCGCCTGTGCCTGTCAGATGATGAGCAAGAACTCGTCCTCCGCATCCTTCAGGCCAAGCTGGGTGAACGGATTGACTACGTCTTTGACGAGGTCCCCGTTCCTAACCACGTTGCCGAAATCCGGATCAACTATCGGCAAGGCAAGGCAAGGCAACCGTCGAGTACCGTTTCACTGACGGTACCTGGCAGCCACTAGGCAAGGAGTTTGACCTCGCCTACCTATCTGATGAAGGGGTCAACGGTGAACCGGGTGAGATTGGTGGTTTCACGGGTCTTTTCAACTTCATCGGGGCGGTGGATGCCTTTGAGCACCGGTCCCACGGTGATTTTGCATACTACAGTGTCAAAAATAACTTCTAAAGGAAGGCGGGTTTAGCCATGAATAAAGTAACAATTAGTCTGAAACGATTACTACCCGCGCTGGTAATCGGCCCCGCAAGTTGGTTGGGACCATACGTTGTCATGAACAGTCTCTTCCTCCCGGCTCTGATTCAGAAAATCGATGCGCCGAACAAGGTTCAATTAGTCGCCCTCTTTTCAACGATGGGAATGATTTTTGCGGCAATCTCCAATATGGTTGCCGGGGCCCTTTCTGACCGGACCCGGTCACGTTTCGGGAAACGGGCTCCCTGGATTGTCGGCGGGGGCTTCTGCTTCATGCTCGCCATGATTGGGGCCTCGCTTTGTTACAACATCCCCGCACTACTGATTTCCTGGATGGTTGGGCAAGTGGCCCTGAACTTCATCGTTGCTCCAATGGTCGCTTGGATTGACTTTGCACCAGAGGACTACCGGGCAACCGCCTCGTCCGCTTATGGTGGATTGGGCTTTGCTCTGGGGAACAACGGATTTAATGTCGTTGGGGCCCTGCTCTTAAGTCAGTTCCGTCTCGGCTTCGTTGTCTTCGGCATCTTCGCCTTCGTGGGAACCCTGATTGCCGTCCTGATCGTTCACGAACCCGCTAACCTAGACGAGGAACGCCTGGAAAAGGCTCCTAAGAAGAAACATCATTTCAGCTGGCACACCATTTCAACGGTCTTCCCTCGCTGGTCAGTTGGTCGGGACTACTACCTGGCCCTAATCGGGAAGCTTTTCCAGGGGGTTGGTAACTTCGCCATCACCGGTTATATTCTCTACATCATGACCGACTTCTTGCACCGGGGAAGTCAGACCCAGTCATCAATCCAGTTGATCAACGGAATCATGCTGGTTCTCGGTATCTTGATGGGCTTCTTTACCGGCCCGGTCGCCGATAAGTTAAAGGTCTTAAAGTTCCCTGTCGGCTTCTCAACGATTTTCCTGGCAATCGCGGCATTGGTCCTCTTCCTCTTCAGAAACACTACCGGGATTATTATCTACGCCCTCTTCGCCGGCTTGGGAATGGGACTATGGAACGCCCTTGATAACCTCTTGAATCTGGAAGTTATCCCGGACCAAAACCGGGTCGCATTCTTCCTGGGGTCTACAACCTTGGTAACACAATTAGTCAAGCAGTCGCACCAGTAATCGCCGGAACGGTAATTTCTTTGTGGGGTTACTCCGCCGTCTTCGGGGTCGCGTTCTTCTTCTCCCTTATCGGTGGGATTTGCATGTTATCAATCAGGAGCGTTAAAAAATAAGCAAATAAAAAAGTTCTTTCCTGGTCACAACGACCAAGAAAGAACTTTTTTACTACTATAGTGTTAGGCAGATTGTAAAATTTAAGTTGAACATTTAAGTGGACAGAAAAACCCATCAAGGTCTTTAATGGTGTTACCTCA
>NZ_CANCWN010000052.1:0-7352 GCF_947381485.1 Limosilactobacillus avium
CTGGCGCACACCAATCGAGATCTTCCTGCTTAATTTACGTCATTAAATTCGTTCAAGTTATTTCTTGCAATCTGCCAAATAAAAAAATCCGCTCATTGAAAAAAGACGTTGCCCTAGTCGCCGGTGCAGCCCTAGCTACAACCGTCACTGGTACAGTAATTCATCAAGTCAATGTTCATGCGGACACGATCAATACGGCACAAACGCCAGCTGTACAAAATAATGCTAGTCAAGAAGCCGCTTTGCAGTCTGCTAATGCCCAGGATCAAAGACAAATCGCAACTATCCGACAAAACGCTGCTGACGTTAAGGCACAGCATGCTTCAGAAATTGCTCAGGTCCAACAACAGGGTCGGGCTAACTACCAGTCTCAGGCAGACCAGGTAAACAGTGAATATAGCCAAAAAATTGCCGCTCAAAGTCAAGCTAATCAAAAGGCTGAGGCACAGACTAGCCAAGCTAATCAATCTCAGCTGGCATCGGCTCAACAAGCACAGAAGAATGCTGTGGCCCACGCCAACGAGGTAAAGTCCGCTGCTCAAGCTGCATATGATCAAGCTGTTGCTAAGGCAAAGAGTGCTCAAACTATCCAGACAAAACAAGCTAACAATGTTTATACTCAAGGTCAGCAACAAGCTCAAGCAGTTCAGATGAAAGCTAAGAACCAAGGCCAGACCAACTATAGTCAAGCTGTTAACCAGGCCCAAACTAATAAGACACAAGCGACTAGTCAAGCCCAAGCTGCTTACGATCAAGCCATCAAGCACGCTGACGATATTTACAACCAAGCCGTTAGCCAAGCTAAGCAGATATTGAATGACGCCAACACGAAGGCCGACAAGACCTACAACGATGCTCTCAGTGCCCTTAAGAAGACTCACGACGATAAGATCAACAGCATCAACCAAGCTTACACCAAGGCCGTTAACGACGCTAAGATCACCCGTGACCTTGAATTCAAGAAGGCCGATGGCGATCCAAACTACTTAACCGACTTGAAGACTCAGCTGCAAAATAAGCTCAATGACCAAATCAAGGCTGATCAAGCAAAGATTGACGCTCTTAAACAAGAGCGTGACGCTAAGCTCGCCGAACTTAAGAAGACCAACGACACCAAGACTAACGACGCTATTCAAGCCATCTTAGCTAAGTACGGCGTTTCCGACGCCCAGGTTCAAACCCAAATTGCGCCATTACTCGCTGACATCCAGGCCAACAAGGCCAAATTAGCCCAGCTCCAGCATGAAGACGCCGTTGCTATGCAAAATGCCATTAGCCACCAGACGACGGGGACCAATATTCAGTTGTCCGGCAAGGCCACGGTTGTTTTACCATCAGCTCAGGGGAGTATCAGCGAAGGTAACGGTACTGCTAACGGTCATGAATTGCCGCAGACTGGTGATGTGGCTTCTAGCCTTGCACTAATTGGCTTGGCATTTAGCAGCCTTCTTGGCCTTGGTCTAACTAAAAAGCGCGAATACTAATAAGAAGTTACTATTTTAGGAGAAAACCCGCTGCTTGCGGGCTTTTTCCTTGTTAACGGGGGAGTAATTGATAATGAAATATTGTCCAAATTGTGGGAGTAAGTTAAAAGCGGATGCCAAGTTCTGTGATCACTGTGGTTACAAGTTGGTTGAGGAAACTACCGAAAAGAAGAGCAATCCGCGTCAGAAGGTGGCAGCTAAGCCGACTGATAATTTGAAGAAGCTAAACCTAAGTGACAATCGCTGGGCAAACAAAATGAAAAAACGGCCGAAACTAACCGCACTGGTTGGCATTGTCGCAGTTATGCTTGTTATCCTGGGGATTGTTTGGTATCAAAATGCGCACAATGTCGCTAAGGTTGTGCCCGGCCATGCCTACCGAATCAAAGACTCGTACATTGTTTTCGGTAAGGATGGCAACGACGATAAGGTCGTGATTACCAGTGATAAGAAGAGCGCCATCGACGCCACGGAAAGTGCATCTAAGTTTAAGTCCGCGTATAACATCATGACCGGTAACAACCAGATCAAATCTGCCTCTTATTCGGCGACAAAGGACTCACTCAAGGTCGATACTAAGATGGTCGAAACGGACCGGAGCAACGAGCACAGCACGGATAACGGCGGTGACGAAATCGTTGCCGGTTCAGCTGGTGGCGTGTTAACCAACGACCTACTGGGGCCACTGGCCAAGGCGGCCGGCAACATGCTGGGGGATGCCTTGAACTCAGCTAGCGATGAGCAGGAGGTCGTCGACGTTGACTTTATCTCCAGTAACGCTGCTAAGGTGAAGGGCAACACTATTCAGATGAACGGTAAGCTGATGAATAGGACGGAGAACAACATCGTCCTCACTAAGGTTAAATAGTTGATAATATAATTTGGGATAAAAAAAGGGGGGCACCGTAATGGTGTCCTCTTTTTGCCCCAAGCAAAAAGGCAGCTCATTACGAGTTGCCTTTTATAATCTGAACTTTAACTTAACGATTACTTGTCTTCGAATTCACCGGTCATTGGGTTCATCTGTTGAACGGTGTTGGTTTGTGGATTGAACTTGTAGATACCTTCCAAATGGGATACGTTCGGGTCGCCGTTGTTGTCACGGACATCGATTTGGTAACCTTCCTTGGCGTTTGGTTGGGTAACCGTGTAGGTCTGACCTTCGTGTTGTTTGATTCCACTCGTCTGGGTGAATTGGTTAGTAACTTGTTCTGCCTGACGAGGAGTTACGCTTTGTTGAGCAGTGTAGCTAGCGCTTGTTTGGCTGGTCGTAACCTGACTCGATGCTTGACTAGCTGCCTGCTTCGTTTCAGTGTTGGCTTTAGCACTCGTTTCATGACTTGCCTTCTTGGCGCTTGGTGCCTGCGTAACCTTAGCAGTTTGTGGATGGTTCGTCTTGGTTGCTGGCGTCGTGCTTTCTGCACAACCCGCTAAACCAAGTGTCATTAATGCTACCAGGGCACCACCGAAGATTTTCTTTGTCATTGTTGTCGTCATTGTTACAACCCCCTACTCTCTTTTGATTTGAAAAATGTTAGGTAATAATTTCTTTACAACTACATTGTAATGCTTTTGAAACAATTATGTAATAGTTTCGTTATTTTAAATTATTTTTCTTGCATTTTAGTTGAATAGGTGTAGACTACATAATCGTCAGGTACCTAACGATTATGTACCGAACAATCAACGTAAAGGGGAATATAGCAAGTGACAACGAGTGACGACCAGTTCTTTCAACGGCTGTTTTGCCTTATTGGGGAAATCCACCTGGTGGCAATGAAACAGCCTGATAATCCAGCCAGCTTTCGTGGCCAGGGCCGGATCATCCACCTTCTTGCCCACCACAGTGGCTTATCGCAGCGCGAGATTGCCAACCTTGCCCAGATAAAACCGGGCTCCGTCAGTGAGGTCCTCGAACGGTTGGCCAGGAGCAAGATGATTACCCGCTGGCGGGACCGGACAGACCGGCGGATTGTCCGGGTCAAGCTGACGGATAAGGGGGAACAACTCTACCACGAGCTTGCCGAGAAGCGCCGGCAGTTTGAAAAGGAAATGTTACAAAATGTAACAGAAGAAGAAAAACAAACCTTTTTAACGGTAATTGCCAAAATGCAGGAACAGTTAAACCACAACTATGGTGACCTGTTACCAAAGGGAAGAAAGGGGTGCGACACGGGTGATTAAAATTGCACGCAAAAACTTAACCGGTTGGGCGACAACGCTCGCGGTGCTCTTCATGTTCATTCAGGTCGCCTGTGACCTTTACCTGCCAACGATTACTTCCGACCTGGTAGATAAGGGAATTGTGCTCAAAGACCTGTCAACCATCTGGCATGATGGTGCCTACATGCTGGGTGTCGCCGCAATCGGCCTGCTCGCGGCAGGGGGGAATGTTTACTTTGCCTCGACCCAGGCGATGCAGGTTGGTGAAAAGCTCCGTCAGCAGGTTTACCACCGGGTCCTCCGCTTCTCCAGTAAGGAGATTAACGACTTTGGTGATTCTTCATTAATTACCCGGTCGACCAACGACATTGTCCAGATTCAAAACGTGATGGTCCAGGTCCTCCGAATGATGCTCCAGTCACCAATCATGCTGGTGGCGGCCTGTGTTCTCGCTTACATCCGTGAACCACGCTTGACCCGGGTCTTCTTGATCAGCCTGCCAATCCTGGCGGTGGTGGTAATTATTGTTATGTACTTTGCCGTCCCACTGTTTAAGAGCATCCAGAAGAAGACCGATCGGATCAACCTCATTTTCCGTGAGGGCCTGACCGGTGTCCGGGTGATCCGGGCCTTTCGTGAAGAAGACCGCGAACAGGAGCGGTTTAAGCGGGCTAACCGGGACTACACCCAGACCGGTATTAAGGCCTTCACCCTGGTATCCTTCCTCTTTCCCGTCATGACGTTAATCTTGAGTCTGACGAATGTCGGCATCATCCTGCTTGGTAGTCAGCTGATTGCCAACATGACGATGCAGGTGGGGAACCTGATTGCCTTCATGACCTACGCCACCCAAATCATGATCAGCTTTATGATGCTGTCGATGATCTTCGTCTTCGTTCCGCGGGCCTCGGCATCTGCTGCCCGGGTCAACGCCGTCTTGGAGAAGCCCATCTCGGTTGCTGACGCGCCGCAGGATGACCAGGTTAAGGTGGACCCCGACACCCCGGCTTCCCTGGACTTTAATAAGGTTAACTTCCGCTACCAGGGGGCCGAAAAGCTCGCCCTCCACAACCTCAACTTCAAGGTGCATGCCGGACAAACCCTGGCAATTATCGGGGGAACCGGGTCAGGTAAATCAACCCTGGTGAACCTAATTCCGCGCCTGTTTGACATTGAGAGTGGTCAGATCACCATTAATGGTCAGCCAATCAAGAAACTTAGTCAGCACGACCTTCACCAGTTGATTTCAATCACCCAGCAGAAGGCGGTCCTCTTTACGGGAACGATTCGGTCGAACCTGCAGTTCGGTAACGAAAATGCCACGGACGACGAGATGTGGCACGCCCTGGAAATTGCCCAGGCGGCCGACTTCGTCAAGGAAGCCGGGGGACTGGACGCCCCAGTTGAACAAAACGGGACCAACTTCTCTGGTGGTCAGCGGCAGCGGCTAGCAATTGCCCGGACAATCATCAAGCCGGCTTCTGTCTACATCTTTGATGATTCCTTCTCCGCACTGGACTTCAAAACCGATGCCGAACTTCGGCTCGCCCTGCGGAAGGATCCCCAGATTCAGCGGACGGTTACGGTCATTGTTGCCCAACGGGTTTCCACGGTGGCCGATGCGGACCTGATTATTGTCCTCGATGAAGGGGAGGTCGTTGGCCAGGGTACCCATGCCCAACTCAAGGCTGAAAACAAGACCTACCAGCAAATTGTTGACTCACAAATTCAGAAGGGGGATGAAGAACGTGCATCGCGGACCAAGAAAGATTAGTAAACCCAAACATTTCTGGCCAACGACGAAACGGTTAGTTGCCTACCTGCGGCCATGGAAGTACGGGGTAATTATTGCCATCCTCCTGGCAATTGCCTCGGTGATCTTCTCCATTATTTCCCCGAAGATCTTGGGGGAGGCAACCACGATTATCTATGACGGGGTCATGAAGGGGTACCGGGAGATCCATGCGGGTCACCACCTGACCAGCCTGCCAATTGACTTTCACCGCATCTTCGAGATCGGTGTGATTGTGGTCCTCCTGTACGTTTTCTCCGGACTCTTTTCCTTTGTTCAACAGATTATCATGACTCGGATCTCGCAGAAGGTGGTTTATAACCTTCGCCAGGACCTGAAGGAGAAGATGAGTCGGGTCCCGGTTAAATTTTACGATACCCACAGTAATGGGGATATTATGAGCCGGATGGTCAATGATATGGATAACATTGCCGGAACCCTCCAGCAAAGTCTGATCCAAATTATCACGAGCTCAATCACCTTTGTGGGGGTCCTCGTTTTGATGCTCACCATTAGCTGGAAGCTAACCCTGGTGGCCTTCGTAATGATTCCCCTGAGCCTGATGGTCGTGACCTTCGTTGCCCCCACCGCCCAGCGGCTGTTCAGTCGGCAGCAGGCAGCCCTGGGGAGAATCAACGGTCAGGTTGAAGAAACCTACGCCGGGCATACCATCGTCCGAACCTTTAACAAGGAAGCGGACGAGGAAAAGCAGTTTGCCAAGAAAAACCATGAGTACTACCGGGCTGCCTGGAAGGCCCAGTTCTTCTCTGTCCTAATTTTCCCGTTGATGAACTTTATCCGGAACCTTGGCTACCTCCTAGTGGCCGTGGCGGGGGCCTTTGCCGTTATCAACGGGCGGATTACCTTGGGGAATGTTCAGGCATTCCTGCAATACACCAACCAGTTCTCCCAGCCAATTACCCAGGTGGCTAACCTCAGCAGCACCATCCAGCAGACGGTGGCCTCGGCAGAGCGGATCTTTGAAGTCCTGGACGCTCCTGAAATGGATGAAACCCTGGTTCAAGACCAGCCCCAGACAAGGCAGCCGGTACCAAAGGTTGAATTTAAGGACGTCCGCTTCAGCTACGGGGATGAGCCACTGATTGAGGACTTCAACCTCAAGGCGCCCCGAAACCACATGGTCGCCATCGTCGGGCCAACGGGGGCCGGGAAGACGACCATCATCAACCTCCTGGAACGTTTTTACGAGATTAAGGGCGGCCATATCTACCTTGATGGCCACGACACCCGTTCAATGACCCGGGACGACTTACGGAGCCATATCGGAATGGTCCTCCAGGATACCTGGCTCTTCACGGGAACCATCTATGATAACATCAAGTATGGCCGCGAAGACGCTACCGCAGAGGAGGTCTACCAGGCGGCCAGGATGGCCCATGCGGACAGCTTCATCCGGGAGCTGCCCGATGGTTACCAAACGGTTCTGAACGAGTCGGCGTCGAACATCTCCCAAGGACAGCGGCAGTTATTGACGATTGCCCGGGCCTTCCTCGCCAATCCGGAGATTCTGATCCTGGATGAGGCCACTAGTTCGGTGGATACCCGGACGGAGGCCCTTATCCAGTCGGCGATGAATGACCTACAGAAGAACCGGACGAGCTTTGTGGTGGCCCACCGGCTCTCAACCATCCGGAATGCCGAGCAGATCATCGTGGTTAACCACGGCCACATCATTGAGACCGGGAACCACGACCAGCTGATGGCCAAGAATGGCTTCTATGCCGACCTGTACAATAGTCAATTTTTAGGCAATAACATCTAAATAACGAAGAAACTGCTGTGGTAGAATAAGGTTCTACAACAGCAGTTTTATTTTCCCGGAATGTCAATTTAAATTAGAAATTGGTCATCTGTAATATACTTCATGAATACTTCCAAAGGTGTTTGATAAT
>NZ_CANCWN010000053.1:0-6835 GCF_947381485.1 Limosilactobacillus avium
TTTTGTTTGTGGTTATTCAAAAGTCTATCACAAATGACTTTTTTATTTTTCTAACTTAATTTTACAAACCGCGACTAATAAAAAACGGTTGGAAAATTTTCCAGCCGTTTTTTATTAGTTTAGTTTTGAATATTAATTACTTACCCTGCTTCAGAACAATGTCGGATGGCTTAACTTCACTACCGAAGTATGGCTTCAGTTGGTGGTTGTAGTCCTGGGTGAAGAAGCCTTCTTTGTTCAGCTTGGTAATTTCCTTGTTACTCCAGTTGAGGAGGGAAGTGTTGCCCTTCTTAACCGCTGGGGCGATGTATTGGTGAGGGCCCACGCTCTTAATTCCCACAGTGTACTTCGGGTTCTTCTTAACCCAAGCGTAGAGGTAGGAGTTATCGTCAGCTAAGGCCGCACCCCGGTTGTTCTTGAGGGCGTTAAACTGTTGCGTCTTGGAGTCGAACTTCAGGAGTTGGACGCCCGGTTGCTTCGTGGTGAAGTAGTTCTCGGCCGTGGTCCCCTTGGTAACGATGACTTTCTTGCCCTTCAGTTGGCTGATCTTGGTGATCTTCTTGTCCTTTGGTGATACGACCCCGACAGAAACCTTCATGTATGGCTTAGCAAAGGAAACGGCCTGCTTCCGTTCTGGCGTTACCGTGAAGTTAGCCAGGACAATGTCAGCCTTGTTGGAGTTCAGGGTGTCCACTCGGTTGTTGGCGTTAACCTGGACGAACTTCGGCTTAACGCCCAGGTCCTTGGCCATCCGACGGGCTAATTCAACGTCATAGCCGACCCGCTTACCATCCTTGTTGACCCAGCCGTATGGTGGCAGGTCCCCAAAGACAGCGACCCGGAGTTGGCCCCGCTTCTTGATGGCGCTCACCGTACTGGCGTTGTCAGCAGCGTGAACGTGGGTTGGCTTAACAGCATTAGCGCCCACAAAGAGGGCAGCGGCGCCGGCGAGCACAGCACCGGCGGTAATGATTTTCTTCCAATTAAACTTCATAACTATCAATCTCCTTCTCAATTAGAAATCCATACTGTTCAAGAACTCGGCGGCCCGCTCCGTCTGGGGATGGTCAAAGAATTGCTTCCCCGGCGTCTCTTCCAGAATCTTTCCCTTTTCAAGGAAGAGGACCTTGTCAGCAATCTTGGCGGCAAAGTTCATTTCGTGAGTGACAATAATCATGGTCATGTGGTCCTGGTCTGATAGCTCCTTGATGATCTTCAGGACACCGCGAACCATCTCAGGGTCGAGGGAGGCGGTAACTTCATCGAAGAGCATCAGCTCCGGGTGCATGGCCAGGGCCCGGACAATCGCAATTCGCTGCTTCTGGCCCCCCGAGAGTTGTCGGGGGTAGGAATCAGCGTGTTCCCGCAATTCTACCCGGTCTAACAGGGCCAGGGCTTCCTTACGCACTTCTTCCTTATCGCGGCCCTGAACCTTGGTCGGGGCCAGGAGGATGTTATCCATCACGGTCAGGTTCGGGAAGAGGTCATAGCTCTGAAAGACCATGCCAATTTTTTGGCGGAGGGCCTGCCACTGCTTGGGACCAGGCTCAACCTTCTTTCCTTGAAAGTAGATCGTCCCCTTACGGTAGGGCTCTAGGCCATTAAGGGTCCGGATCAGGGTACTTTTACCAGAACCTGAGGGCCCCAGCAGGGTGACCACTTCACCCTTATTGATTGAAAAGTTAATGTCGTGGAGGGCTTGCCAGTCCCCGTAGTATTTATCGAGGTGTTCAACTTTTAATATTTCTTCTGCCATCGTTTCACCTTCTCAAATTAGTATTTCTGTTTGGCAGTTAAGTGCTTTGCCCACCGGGAAAGGGGGTAGTCGATGATAAAGTAGAGGATAAAGATCAAGCCGTAGACCCAGAAGACCCCGGTTGGGTAGTTCTGGTTGTTCGCCTCGATGATTTGCTGACCAACGTTGATCACGTCCATGATGCTGATCATCAACAGGAGGGAGGTTGTCTTGATAACCCGGGTTGCCAGGTTGATCGTCGCCGGCAGTTCCAGGCGGATTGCTTGGGGCAATAAGACGTAGCGGAAGAGCTGCCACTGGTTCAAGCCGAGGGCCAAACCGGATTCCCGCTGGTGGACGGGGATGGATTCCAGCGCCCCCCGGACGATATCACTGAACTCGGCGGATACCCATAGGGAGAAGGCCAGCACGGCCATCCAGGTTGCCGGCCAGTTGACATTGAACTGGCGGGGCAGGATGTAGTAGGCCAAGAACAGCAGGACCACGGTCGGGACAATCCGGAAGAACTCCAGGTACATGAGGAGGATAAAGCGGATGACCCGGTTGTGCAGGGTCCGCAGCATCCCCAGGATGGTTCCCAGGGCCAGGCCGATTACAAGGGAGATAGCCGCAATCCACACGGCGGTCCATAAACCGCCCATCAAGCGGGCAAAGTTGGTGCCTTCAAATAAGACGTTAATCCCCGAATGTGCCATAGCGAACCCTCCTTTCGAGCCAGGTTAAGAAGACAATTAGTGGAATCAAGATGATTGCGTAGGCGACTACCAGGACGAAGAGGTATTCGTTGGATTGGTAGTACATACCGATCAGATCCAATGCGGTATTGGTCAGTTCCGGGATGGCAATCACCGAGAAAATCGACGTTTCCTTGATTAGGAAAATGATGTTGGCCGCCAGGGCCGGCATACTCAGGGCAAACCCCTGGGGGAAGACGATGTAGCGGGCAAGCTGGAAATTACTCATCCCCAGCGCCCGGCCACTGTCGAGCTGGCTCTTACTAACCCCGTTAAAGCCGCCGGTAAAACCTTCTGCCATGTAGGCGCCACCCAAAAATATCAGGCCGATAATCCCACAGGTCTGGGCCGCCATTTTAATTCCCATTACCGGGAAAGCATAATATAAGAAAAATAGCTGAATAAGCAAAGGCGTGTTACGGGCGATTTCGACGTAGGCACCAACAATCTTTCCAATAACCGGAACCCGGAAGTACTGGATTAAGCTGCTGATGATTCCGACAATGATTGCCCCAATGATCCCGATAAATGATAGCCACAGGGTTAACTTGAACCCCTGGGCGAACTCGGGAAGGCTTTGCTGAATCACTGTCCAATTCATTCCAATTCAACCTCCTTTTGATCATCAGCTAGTTAAAAACAAAAAAAGCCTGCAATTCGATCCAGAATCGCAGGCTTAGTTTTTGAGTGACTGGGCATGGACGGACCCAGTGCGGCTTTTAACTAGCAGTACGAATACTGAATTTAACTATGTCAAAAAGCATGTTGCAAGAAGAACAACATGAACAACAAGCTTGCATTGGCATAGTAGAGTTCAGCATTAAGTTCGTACCCCTTTCGTAATGATTGCTTGTATTTTAATCCGTTTTTAATTTTATGTCAATAGTTTTTGCTAACTTTTTGTTAGTCTATTTCTAATATTAAAGATAACCATGAATTTTTTGAAATTTGCTAAAGCAAAAAATAAAATTAATGGTAGAATATCTAAGGGAGCCATGGCATTCACGTCATAGTTCCCCTAGTAGAAGTATGTTGGCGAAGGTGATTGCATTATCGCCTTCGCCCTTTATTATAACAAAATTTTTAGCCGAAAGTTCCTAAAATGAAATAAAATCGCTTATTATTAGACGTTATCGACTTATAAGGGAGGATAAACACTATGCGCGCAAAGGTTTCGCTGCTCCTCGTAGTTTTTGGAATTATTATTGCCATTTTCTCATTTACGATGACGGGTCAGGCCAAAATGGCCGCCTTTGTCCTCGGCCTGATCATTGCTATCGGTGGCCTAATCATGCTCTTATTTAAGGACCAGTTTGTCCGCAGCCACCGTGGCTTTAGCTTGATTATCGCTATCTTCTTCATTGCCCTGATCATTGGTTACGCTTTTAAGATCTTAAACTAGGCGCCTGGCCGTCGATGTATTGGCGGTGCTTTTTGAGGGCGGCGGTGTGCTCGGATAAGAAGAAGCCGCTCCACTTGATCTTGCCACGGTCGTGGTAGTAGTACTTGAAGAAGTTATCCGCGACTGCGGCCGCCTCGTTATCGTTATAAATATGAACCATGTTAACCAACCTTTCGCGATAATTGTCGTCGTTGTTCCTTAGTGAAGTTCGTGTAGACAAAGGTGAAGTGGTAGGTTCGCCGCACCACCATTAAAATTGCTAGTAAATTTGTAAAGCTGAGGCCCGGGTACCGTGCCAGTGGAATTGACCGCTGGTAGGTACCCTTTCTTTTTATGTTGAAGAAGAGGCTGTAGCCGTTATCGGGCGCAAAGTAATTGACCCCGACCCGGTATTCAGTTTTGGGAAGGGCCTTAAATAGTTTGCCCATCCGGTCAACCAACAATTGTCCCTGCTTTTCATTCCAAGCTTTGTCCACCGTTGTGGCCGCCAACAAGTCCTGCACGTTCAATGAAGGTGCCTCCTTTCTTCAGACTATTGGCCCGCATGATGGCCGTTTTCCCGTACTTCTTGCGGATCGCGTCCATTGTTTCCTCGAGGCTGATTGCCGTGGGCTTGGGAACATTAAAAATATTTAATTGTTCGCCATAGCGGTCCGTCAGCCGGGTGCAGGAGACCGCCACCGTCCGCACCGGAGAGCGGTGGTCCCAGTATTTCTCAAAGATAAAGATCAGCTGGTGGTTGATTGTTGCCGTCTCGGCGGTGGAGACGCTGAGCTTTAGGGAGTGGGCAAAACCGGTCCGGCCGTCCTCGTCCACCACCCCCAGGGAGTAACCAATGCCCAGGAAAACGCCCCGGCACTGCTTATGGTGGGCCCGCAGCCGGGCGGCTACCTGGGCGCCAATTTCTCTGATCACCACCTCGATCTCGTCCTGTTCGGCATAGTCGCGGGGAAGGACCTGGGAGTTACCGAGTGACTTGTCCTTGTGGAGGATCGTCTCCTGGAGGTTTGTCCGGTCGATCCCCCAGGCGGTTGCGTACAGTTGGGTACCCATGATGCCTAGGGCCCGCTTTAGTTCGAAGGGGTTGCAGTGGGCCAGCTCATTCATGTTGTGAATCCCCAGGCGGGCGAGGTTGGCCTGGGTCCGGACGTTGATTCCCCAGACGTCCGTGATGTTGGGAATCGTCCAGATCTTTTGCCGGACCGTCTGGTTGGTGATGACGCCAATGAATTCCCGGTTGTGCTTGGCGTAGATATCCAGGGCAATCTTAGCCTGGAGAGGGTTATTGCCTAGACCAACCGTCGTCACTAGTCCCTGCTCGGCCTTGACCTGGCGCTGGATCTTTCGGATTACCTGGAGGATGTTATTGCCGAAGAGACGCCAGGAGTGGGTGATGTCCAGGATCGACTCGTCAATGGAGTAGGGGAGGAGGTCCTCGTCGGCGCAGTACTGGTTAAAGATGTGGTTAACTGCCAGATTCTTTTCGATGTACAGGTTCATCCGGGGCGGGACGACAATTAGGCGCTCGTCGTTGGGGATGTCGCGCTTCCGGTTGACGTTTGAAATGTGGAAGAGCTGCTTGGCCATCGGTGAGGAGGCCATCACGAGTCCACCACCAGTATTTGCCGCCTCCGACATGACGACGAGAGGAGTGGTTAAGGGGTCGAGCCCCCGCATTGCACACTCGACGGTTGCGTAAAATGATTTGTTGTCAATCACCAGGAAGACCCCGGCCGGTTCGTTTGCATAGTCCATTTTGCTCTCTCCAAACATTTGTTCGTTTAAAATATATCATAAGAACATCTGTTCGTAAAGAGAAAAAATAAAAAGGAACCGGTGAAATTTTCTCATCACTGGTCCCTAGACTATTTAATCCTAAATTGCCAGCTTGAAGTAGTCCTGGAGGTACTTCGCCAGGCCGTTGTGGTCGTTATCCACGGCGGTAACGTCGTCGGCGATGTTCAGGATGTCCGGAACCGCGTTCTTCATCGCGACACCCCGGCCCGCTGCATCAAGCATCTCGAGGTCGTTGTGTTCGTCTCCGAAGGCAATGATGTTTTGCCGGCTGATGTTGTACTGCTTGGCAATGTAGAACATCCCTGACTCCTTGTGGGTACCGCGGTGGATCAGCTCCAGGATATTGTAGGAGCCACCCCATACCCGGGGCTCGACAAAGTCTCCGTACTTCTGGTTGACGGCCTTGATGATCTTCTGCTCCTCACCAGGCTGGTACTCAATTGTTAAGGCAATCGGGTCCTCGTTAAGGTTGTGGTGGGTCAGCAGCTGGTCCTTGGTCAGGTGGTCCGGTAGAAACTCGGGCAGGTCCTTGGTCGGGTGGTTTGCCCAGACGTGGAACTTATCCTCCACCGTGATGGTCTTGATGCTGAGCTCCTGCTGGTGGTCAAGCAGGTCGAGGGCTAGCTCCCGGGTCAGTTCAACGGCATATTCCTTGTCCCAGGCCTCATGGGGGATGTGGGTGAGGGCCCCGTTAAAGTTGACCATCGGGGTCTTGATGCCAATTTGGTCGTAGATGTGGCGGGCAATCCGGTAGGGCCGGCCGGTAATGATACTGACGATGTGCCCTTCGGCAGCTGCCGCCCGCAGGGTCTTGATGGTTTCGGCGGTCAAAGCCGACTTGTTATTGAGGGTGGTGCCGTCGAGGTCGAGGGCAATTAAGTGCTGATTCACATCATTCACTCCTTCGTGCAAAATTCGTTATCCTCTAAATTTCAAGAATAAGTTAGCCACTAAGCTGAAATAAATAGCACTGACCAATTAATTATTGGTTGATGAGAACGTGACATCTCTTGATAGAATGCTTTACAGTAAACATCCATTGCAGAACGTCCATTAAATATGGCTCGTGGATAGTGATTCATCCAGTTATTGGTCGCTATAATCTGGGCACTACTATAATCATTAATAGCTTGGCCCTTAGTAATC
>NZ_CANCWN010000054.1:0-6826 GCF_947381485.1 Limosilactobacillus avium
GTTGAGGTAACACCATTAAAGACCTTGATGGGTTTTTCTGTCCACTTAAATGTTCAACTTAAATTTTACAATCTGCCCCTTAGAAAAACGCGGGCACTACCCGGCATTTAACTTTGTGGGGCACTCGATGGGTAACCTGGAGATTGCCAACTACATCAATGACAATGCCGGTCACCTGCCGAAGATCAACCACCTGGTTGCCATTGCTGGCCACTATAACGGCCTGGTCGGGCAATCAACGGCCGAAAGTGCGGTCAACCAGGAGGGTAAACCGACGCGGGAGGACTCCTGCTTCAAGGCCCTCCTTGGTCTCCGGCAGAACTTCCCCCGCAATACCCGGGTGTTAAACATCTACGGCAACCTCGATAACGGCTCTAACTCCGACGGTGATGTTCCCGTTAACTCGGCAAAATCGTTGAAGTACCTGGTTGCCAACCGGGCGAAGTCTTACCAGGAGCTTGAACTGCACGGTAAGAGTGCCCAGCACAGCCGGCTCCACAACAATAACCACCAGGTTGACCAGGCATTGATCAACTTCCTGTGGGCAAAATAAAGGGATCCCCCCCTCCCCTTATATAGCCTTTACTACTCAACGACTAGTAAATTATTCCTGGTCGTTTTTTTGCTGTTTAAAAAATTTCACCGGCTACCTATTGTCGGTAGTCGGTGAAGTGATGTGTAAGTTAGTTATTTAATAATTGCAGTTACTTAATTCCTTTAATGAAGAAGATCAAAATTGAACCTAAAACAGCTGAAACACAGGCTGCAGGGAAGATATATCCATAACCACCCATGTTAATTGCAGTTGCGGCAACAATTGGGCCAAAAATCTGCCCAGCACTGTTTGCCATGTTCAACAGACCTAAGTCTTTAGCAGCAGTTTTCTCGTTTGGTAATACGTCAATGTTCAACGCCTGATCCACGGAATTGTACATTCCAAATCCAATTCCGGCAATCACTGCGTAAGCCAACATTCCCCAAGTATTTGTTGTTAAACGTGGAACAAATACCCCTAAGGCAATGATCAGGCCAGCAGTAATAACAGGTAATTTCCGAACCTTCATCTTATCGGCCAATGGCCCGGAGATCAGTGACATAATAACCGCGGTAATCATTAAAATTATCGAAATCAGCGATACATATTGCTGGACTGCGCCACCCCTGAGCTTAATGTAGTCGGTAAAGATATATAAGGTATAGCCCGAAATGGCAAATTGAGAAATAATAATCATAAACTTACCAAATAAGGCTAGATAGAAGTTGCGGGCGTTATGAGTTGGGAAGACGAAGTTTGCAGAAAAGGCCTTCCAACCATCAATCTTTTCAACGGGCATATTCTTAGTTGACTGCTCGTGTAAAATCAGCGCCGCAATTGGTCCAGATACTAAGGTCATCGTGGCCATAACGTAAAAGCCCATTGTGTTATTGTACAAGAAATGGGAACCAATTACTGGTCCTAAGCCTTGCGCAGCAGCGGTTCCTAATGCATACATCCCAGACATCGTGCCCCGGAACTGTTCAGAGGTCCGGTCGGCAATTACTGCAACCAGTGGAGCTACGATCATATTTTGGAAAAGGACATATACAGAGTCACCGACAACAACACCAAATGCTGTCTTGGCATGACTCCAGGCAATAATACTAATGAATGAACCAATTGAACCAACAATTATCCATGGCGTCCGCCGTCCCCAACGTGAGCGGGTCCGGTCAGAAAGGCCACCCCAGATAATATTTGAAATTGTTGCCACGATCATTGCAACCGCAGACATTGTTGCAATAACGTTTTGCTTCGTTGCCGGATCAATGTCTTGGACCAGTTTTGGAACTGTAACCCCAACTAATCCAAGGTAAGGGCCAACCCAAAGAAAGTAGCCCAGAACAATCCCAATACAGGTTCTTACTGGAAACTTCTTCTGCTCTTCGTTAGTTGGTGTTTGCCATGGTTTTCTTTCGGTCGAATTATCCATATTTTTCACATCCCTTTTTAATCACGTCATTCAACCGTATTCAGCAAATGGTCCTATTCTTTCCAGAGGGCCTTGCCAACTGCATCGCTTGACGCGAACGGTCCGGGGATAGTCGAAATACCACGGTGGTTGCCAAAGTAGTCTTCACTGATTTGGATATCGTCACCTTCAGGCGTTTCAAATCGTTGCTCTGGCTCAAATGCTTCGCCCAGGATATCTGAATTAATAATGTTCGTCTTGTAATTACCAATTAGGTCGTAGACGTTCGTTTCAATTACTGGCTTGCCGTCTTTTTCAACTAGTTCAACCTTGGCTTCGTCATGATCGTTAACCAACTTGTTAACTTCTTTCTTCCATGCCTTAGCACCATTTAGGTAAACGTTGCCACCGGCCCAAACTGGAAGGTGTCCCAGGTGGTACGGCTGAAGATCATTCATATCATTTTCCTTAGCGTAGGTACCTTCAAGGCGTTTGAACGGTGCGTACCACTCGTCATAAGTCGGGTAGTCATCAAAGACAAAGGTCCCAACTTCTTCGTTATCTTCAGGGTTAGCTTCTGGAGCCCACTTTTGAACAAAGATGTTGTTGTAGAAACGATCATCCCCGTGCAGAATGGTTGAGAAGCCAGCTACTTCAGTCCGGTGCGGAATGTGGTATGGCGTGTACCGTTGACGATCAGGGCCCTTGCCTGGGTAATCCGTCCCGGTGCCAACATAGGTAAATGAACCAAGAATCAAGTTGTTAACCACCCCAAGGCCCTGGGTAGGAATCTTCAACGAGTCTTTAGAAAGTAGGAGGTTATTATCAATCAGCGTTGGCCCGTGACCAACCTCAACCCAGATATCCTGGCTTTCCATTGCCCCGTTAAGGCGGTGAGCAGTACCATCTGGTGCATAGTTGTGGTCAAACAGGTTTTGAGTAATTCGGGTTCCTTGAGCTTCCCAATCACACCAGAGACCCATTGTACAGTGGTCAAAGTGGTTCCGCCGGTAAATTACATCAATTGCCGCATGCATCTTAATACCGGCAATTTCGGCTCCGGCAAGTTCTTGCATATTGTTGATGTGGTGAACATGGTTGTCTTCAATCAGACTGAAGACGCCCCCTTGCCGGCCAACGATTCCGTCCTGTTCACAATCGTGAATGTTACACCGCCGAACGATGTGGTGACCAATCTTTTCCTTTAGCCAACCATCGTATTGTCCCCGACAAACGGCTTCCCTTTCCATTTGTGTCGGGCTCTTGATGTGTTTGTAAGTAAAGTAGTGGTCATTGTTAGGATCCTTATATTTACCAAGGGAAATTCCTGCACACCGGCTCAAACTAATATCACAGTCCTCAATAATCCAGCCCTTTGACCAGTGAGGGCCAATCATTCCATCTTGGAAGGCAGCCGGTGGAGCCCAAGTGGTAGCCGCCTTGTTAACAGTGAAGCCTGCAAAAGTGATGTAGTTAACACCCGTCTTCTTTGGCCAGAAGCATTCCCGACGTACGTTAATATCAACGTCTTCATGGTTAGGATCCTTGCCTTGGAAGTTAGCGTAAATGACCGTCTCGTTCCGGTCCTTGTCTTGTTCGGTGTACCACTTATAAACTGAATTTGCCGGGTCCCACGAACGTGCATAAACTTCACCTTTAATACAATCTTCTAGCGAAGTAGTTTCATAGAAGTGAATATTATTCATGTAAACAGCCCCGGTATGCTTATCAACCGGACCAAAATACCAGTCACCAACAACAAATGTTGTGTACGGGTTGTATGACCCAAAAATACTGTTATTAATCCGAGCAACCCAAACATTGTCCTTGTACTTTTCCCAGTTAGTTACCTTTTCTGCCCCGGTAATTGTTGCCTTGAGAGGTTCAACACTGCGGTAAACAATTCGAGCGTCCTTTGTTCCGGCGTGAATTGGGTTAACATTTTCCCGGTAAGTACCAGGGAACACGAGAACTTCATCACCAGGTTCAGCAACCTGGGCAGCCTCGTTAATTAGCTTGAAAGGTCGTTCTTGAGTACCGTTGCCGTCAAATGTCGCATTAGCATCAACATAAATCTTCATTCATGACAGCTCCAATCATTTTGTGTAAAATTAAATAGTAACAATACCTGCAAGCGCTTACGTATTTAATTATGCAGAATCAATTCAGGGATATCTTGCATTTTCCTACGAATTTTTGGATATAAGTAAGCGGAGGGATTTTTATGAATCTATTACGTCAGTACCTCAGAACAACCAGTTTTGCTTACAGTATCATCAGAAACGGCCAGATTATTGAAAAAGATAGGGATAACTTACTGGCGGGAACGTTCAATGCAAAAAAATTCGCCCTCACCAGCAGGCAAAGACGACTCGTTACTTTTTACAAACTTAAGGGACAAAATATTATCACCGCTATTATTAGACATCACAATTACTACTACGTAATTGGGCCTGTTATTATCAGCACCAATGACCAAGATAAGACACCCCAGCCTTTCTTAGTCAGCAGTGCCCACCTCAAGCATTTCTCGGCTGATCGTTTCATTATGGTTATTGCCCTATGCATTAACCTGTTAGGCGCATACATCAATTCTAAAAAACTGCAGCTTCGTTACCGGCGACCCATTTATACCAACACAAGCTTTAAGAAGAGCAGTTTCATCCGTCTGAACAACAATGGCGCCCATGTTAACTACGCCTTTGAAAAGCAAATCAATAACGCTATCCTTTGTGGCGACCAAGCGGAAATTCATACGGCCTTAACCCGCTTATACCATTCCGGGCGAATTGGCATTTTGAGCAATAAGGGTGAATTACGCAATATCATTGACTTTGGCATCATTGTTGTTTCAACCAACATCCGGGTAGCCTTAAGAAGCGGGATGAACTTCGAACTTGCTTACAGTCTGAACGATTACTACGTTCACCGTTTAGAAGAGCAAAAGTCATTTCATGCCGTCATCAAATGCATTAAAGATAATTTAACCGACCTCAGCAAAGAAGTTAAACACGATATTACTACCGGTATGCCACCAACAATTGTCCGGGCCTACCGTCTCGTATCGACAAACCCCCAGGAGGACATTACGGTTGCGGAGGTAGCGAAACAGCTCAACATTTCACCAAACTACTTTTCTAGTCAGTTTAAAAAGTGGAGGGGAATTAGTTTTACCCAGTTTCGGATTCTTGAAAAGATCAATTACGCCATTACCCTCCTCGTTTCATCAAACATGAACGTTTCAGAAATTGCGGCCCTACTTCACTTTAATGATCAAGCTTACTTCGCTAACCAATTTAAAAAGCACACCGGGTTTTCGCCAAACCAGGTGCGCAATAATCCTATTCTTATTAGTGATTGGAATATCTATAACTATCTAAAGGCTAAATGCCGACTATAGTCACTTACATTCTTCCTTACCCATCATAATTTTCAAGATAACGGGGTCCGAGGCTGCCAAGCCACTCCGGGTCAGTTCACCAAGGCCACGGATTGTTTCGTCGACGGAGTTGCTTACCAAGCCATTAGTTCCCGGAATCGTCACCCCTTGAAGGGCCAAGTTGACCGCCTTAAACATCGTCTGGACGGAGGTTGCCACCTTGATAGCACAGGAACAGCCGGCCCCATCACAGACCATCCCAGCGGCATCCCCAATCATGTTCTTAATTGCCCGACCGGCCACCTCAATGTCGTCGCTCAACAGGTAGGCAATTCCCGTGGCGGCGCCCATCGCAGCGGCATGGGTTGCACAGTAAGCCGACAGAATCGGCAAAAACGAGTGCACGTAGATCGCTGTCAGGTGGGATAGGGCCAGGGCCCGGATCAGCTGCTCGTCAGACGCCCGTTGCGCTTTGGCCACAACACACACCGGGACAGTGGCCGTGATTCCCTGGTTCCCGGAACCGGAGTTGGTAACTGCCGGCAGCTGGGCACCACCCATCCGCGCATCCGAAGCGGCAGCGGTGTATGACACCAGCCGGTTCAACAGGGAATTATCGTAGCCCAGGCTCTGCGGGTTATTCATCGCCCGACCGACCCGCATCCCGTAGTCATGCGTCAGCCCCTCCTTTGCCAGGGCCATGTTATCGACCTGGGCAAGTTTGATAAATTTCAGCTCTTCTAGGGGCGCCATTGTTGCCAAGTCCCAAATCTCCTGGAGCCGGCCCTGCTGCATGAAGAGTTCCCAATCGGCCAGGGAATCAACTGCGGGGCGGTCCTTTTCAAACACCACCGTCCCATTTTTCTTGATGCAGTAAATGTTTGTATGGTCTGCTGCGATATAAACCTCCACAGTATTGCCGCTGACGGTGGTAACCTTCACCTGAACGTAAAGCTTATCCTTGACGTCCGCCAGGGAAACGTGAATCTTGCCAGAACAGGCCAGGTCAGCAACCTGCTTGACCCCGGCCGCCGGAATTTCCGGAATCACCTTCATCCCCTTGCTAGGATCACCGAACAGGTAGCCCACGGCCGCCGCAACGGGCAGGCCAGGTTTCCCGGTCCCCGGAACGATCACCGCAATTGCGTTCTTCATAATATTCATCGACACACGAACGTCAATTTTAGCGGGTTCCTCGTGACCTAACTGCCCTGCACAAGTGGCAACGGCAAAAGCGACCGCAACGGGTTCCGTACACCCGGTTGCGACTGATACCCCGTTATGGAGGGCCTTTAAATACATTGCCTTCTTACTAGCTTCCATCTTTTCCTCCTCGTGTGAAACCTTATTCTGACGAGTGGTGAAACGTTTCACATGCTTCTTTCATATTAAATTATATCATCTTGATAATTTTTTATCACTCCCGGTTTGTAAAATTAAGTTAGAAAAACAAAAAAGCCATTTGTGATAGACTTTTGAGTATCCCTAATCAAAAGAA
>NZ_CANCWN010000055.1:0-6139 GCF_947381485.1 Limosilactobacillus avium
TGTGTGGTAACACCATTAAAGACCTTGATGGGTTTTTCTGTCCACTTAAATGTTCAACTTAAATTTTACAATCTGCCTTGAGTTTTTATAGTAATTTTTTAGCACTAGAATGACATGATTTTCTGCACTATTCTTTGCATTCCTGGTTTTAGAAAATGTCTTCCAAACAGATAATGATTTTTTTATTTCATCTGTCTGCTTAGATGACATTATAGTCCCGCCGTTTTCCTACATTTTAATTCCGCCCTGTGTATCTCGCAAAAACGTTAAAAATCAATTTGGTTATTAACACTGAAATATACGGAGTACAGTAATAACCTACTCAAGTAATACCAAGGGGTGTAAGTATTACCTGGGTAGGTTATTCATTTATAACTAGGTTTTATTTAGAGAGTATTTTCACCCTCTTTCCAATTATCTTTGGCGACAAAGGGAGTCGTGTCTTGGGGAGCAATAAATGAGAAGAAATTAAGTTGATTCTCCCAGTCCGCAGAATTGCCCCAATCCATTTCCCGCAAGTTACGATTATCGTACGTAAAGGCCAGCAATCGTTTTTGCTTAATATCATAACCAGCGGTATATTGTGTCCAAGCATAGATGGTTTCACCATTATTATTAATTCTTAGAGAACCCTTAGGTGTATTTTCTGGAGTAAGGAGTTGGAAAATTTGATTAAGTGTTTCTCTATCATCCGTTGATGGTGAAAGCAATTTGGCAAATGCTGCGTGTAGGAAGCGTGATTCAGGTTTATAGTCAGCCGGAATGCCAACCATCCCACTGGTTACTTCTCCTAGTTCAATTGGTTTAATTGTCTCACTTAAGTCATAATCATAAGTTCGGTTAGTAGTACGTTCCAGCCATAATTTAACGTTATTAATATGCCAATCAAACTTTGGCGCATTCGTAAATACACCTAATTTATTTTCATAAATCTGAAATCCGTTGGGAATTGACGGCTCAACCACAATCGAACGGCCAGTTTCATCAATGAATACACAGTGCTGCGGTACTGACATCCCCATCATTGGACCCGGATCGTTGGTCACACCAACATCTTGGTTCAACCGTTCTTTAATTTCATCGAGGCTACTGTAGTGGGTTAAAATCCAACTACAGATTTCTTCACCCCGAATTGGGATTTTACCACTCGCTTTGATTTCTTCTGTCGAAACGTATCGGTAAAAGTGATCAAAATAGAATGAACCACCACAAATTCCACTTTCGTTAATTCCATCCAATAGCACAGGAGATTTATGCAGATCCTTGGCCCACATAATCCCCATTACTGCTTGACGGGTAACAAATGGTGAATACATCGATGAAAAGTGGTATCCTTTGGGAATTTTAACCCCCGAATATTCAAAATGTTGTTCAAAATCCTGAGTTCGTCCCCAATAAGGATTACCCTGCTTACTAATCAATTCAATACCAGTACAAGCCATTTTCCAGCCACCTCCTTAATTAACTGACTTTGCCTTCTTTTGAGAAGGAATCATTGCAATCCCAGCACCAATTAATGCTACCAAGGCACCTAAAACAGTTACTAAGTATACATGCGCACCTAGTTGCGGAATTAATAAGTCCATTAAAACGGAGCCAATCAGCTGACCAGCAGTCGATGCCAGACCTAACAGTAATAGTCCAAGTCCACGTACTAACAATGCCATTAAGGCAATCGATAACAATCCTAATGGGCCACCAAGATACATCCACCAAACATGTGGAAGTACAAAGGTTGCTTGGCCCATGCCAATTCTAATTAGTAGGATAATCGTTAAAATGGAGAAACCTACGATAAAGTTCCAGGTAATCGATACCAGCATTGATCCTGTTTCCTTTGCAATAGCAGAATTACCAGCAGGTTGCCACCCCGCAAGAACTCCGGCTAAAAAGGGAAGAACGGCTAAACCAATTACTTTTGGTGCTGACCAGTTTGGTAATACAACCAAGATGGTTGCGGCAACTGCACAAAGCGCACCCACGATACGAGCAAAATTAAATGGCTGTTTAACATCAACACCTATCCCAAAGCGATCGCAAAGTAACCCAGAAATAACTAAACCGGAAATCAAAGTTGTTTGAAAAGTTGCTACTCCAAGTACTGATGCTGAGGCACCTTCAGAGAAAACAACCATTGCACCACAAATCCCAGCGATCCAATTCCACCAAGGCAAGTCGTGAGCTCGCATCTTTCTTGGAATTGATGCAAACTGAGCTCTAGTCGAATGACGTGCTAGGATAATGACTGCCATCACTACTAAACCCGAACCAAACGAAATTACTGCTGCGGCATTTCCATCACCCTTTAATGTGCTACCCAATTGTCCATTAACGGCAGATTGCAGCGGTGAAAGCATCCCCGCAAGAATAGTCGCCAGCACGAGCAAAGGAATAACAACACCCTTTTTCATCTTATTATTTGCTGAATCCATCTTCGAGCCTTCTTTCGATCTCAATCTCAGTTATTGGATAACCAATTGATGCAACGCGAGAAAAACTCGCCGTAATTTTGCCAATTCATAAATTCATCTGATGCCCAGTGGGGACCAATGTCACTCATATATGCTAGTGACTTTCCCTTGCCAAATGATGCTGTAACCAACAACGGATCACCAGCTACCTTCAGCAAAATATCACTACCTTCCTTAGGAGTTGCTACTTGATAACCAAGGACCTGCGGAAAACGCCCTAAATTTTCAGTTATTAAACTTTCTTTAGTCACCTGGGGGGTAAGCCCTTGGGGAACTTCACGACGATCATCATACGGAAGGATATTTACAGGTAAAACTTCCTCAACTGGGGTGCCATGATAATGCGCCTTACCTTCAAAGCCAGCAAATGACAGATATCCTCCTGCCATCATCAATGCACCACCGTTTAATACCCAGTGCTTTAACACTTCAAGTCGATTAACGGTTGGCTTCCCTTGGTCGAAAACTCGTTCTGAAAGTAAAATTGAATTAGCACCAATATCGGAAAGAATAATTACATCATATTCAGCCATATCGTCTTCTGACCACGGAAATTGTTCTGGAACATCGTGAGCAAATAAATGAGTTACTGAATGACCACGTGCTTCTAGCTCTTTAACAAGGTGACTACACCCATTCTCTAATTTAGTACTAGCAAAAGAGTCATAACCCTTATATTCGACAGTGGAAGAAATCCACGACTCACCCGCAATTAAAACATTCGCCATATAGCAGCCTCCTTTTACAAGCAAAATTTGAAGTAATTAAATGATTCTTGAAGTGATAAAGCGCTTTATCAAATTGCTAAAAAAAATCTTTTAATCTGAATGCTTTTTAAAACCAACAAAACGTGTACAACTGACATTCAAATTGAAAGAATCATTAACAAACTTCACCTTAAATATAACACATTAATCTGAAATGTAAACACTTTCATAGAAAAACGTTACTCTTTGATTGACCGAACCGACTGCCGTCTTATTAATTCGGGCGCAACAACCAAATGTTGGTAGGTAATTTTCTTAGTAGATATCATCTTTAATAAGGCGGTGACACCCTTGCTAACCATTGGCGGTATGTTCTGGTCAACCGTGGTCAACGGATACTGAGTAATTACATCATAGGGGTCATTATCAAAGCCAATCATTGAAAAGCGGCTAAAAGCATTCAAGCCATGTTCATTAGCCCACTTTATGATTCCAAAAAGCATCATATCACTGGAACTTAGTATAGCTGTAACTTCCCTATTTTTGATAATTGCATCAGCCGCGCGATAACCACTTGTAATTGAATAATCTCCTTCATAAAGGAAGTCTGACCTAAACGGAATATCATTCTCCTCCAGCGTATGTACGTACCCCTCATAACGTTCCGGCGCATTGACATACTGCTTTTTCCCCTGAATAAACGCAATATTACGATGCCCATGGTCAATTAATTCTTGGGTAGCCATTGCAGCCCCCTTAAAATTATCAAAATTAACCGAGCACACTTTTAGCATATCAGCCGTTGCGTTAACTAAAACAATCGGTTTTCCAGTCTCATCGATCTGCTTTTGGAGCTTATCCATGTCTTGATAGAAAAATTCATTCGATGGTACCAGTAAAATTCCATCGACACCACGCGAAACCATATTATGGAGAATATGCCGCTCTTTCTCTGCTGAGTTATTACTGTCAGCAAATAAAGTGGAGTAACCATGCTTGGCAAGCTGATTATTGATTTCTCTTGTCATCTGCGCAAAGAACGGGTTCGTAATATCAGGAACAATTAAACCAATATTATAGCTAACGTTTCGGCTTAAAGAAACTGCGGCTGCGTTAGGTTGATAATGAATTTCCGAGGCAATTTGTTTAATTCGCTTACGAGTTTTGTCACTAACCCGAACAGGTCGATCATTAAGTACTAAAGACACCGTACTCAACGATACTCCAGCGGCTTTAGCAATATCCTTCATCGTATATTTCATTAATTTCAGTCCAATACAAGTTATTAGTTTAATTATAGCAGTGTTTGGTTTAGTGAAGGAATAACTAAGGTCCATAATCCTAGAGAATATCTAAACTTTCATGAGTTACTACGTAAATGGTCATGACATATTATTCTTAGAAAATTTAATTATTAAGACAGATTGCAAGAAATAAATTGACCAGAAAATAAATAGTAACAATAAAATAAAATCATAAAAAATAAGCTATGAACATATCAAATAACGTTCATAGCTTATTTTCGTTTATCCTCTGCTAATAGCTTTTTTAGTATCTCCTACTTTAGCTAAGCTTCATAGAATAAAAAAATTATTTCAAAAAATTTTTTTATTAGAACATAGTAAAGGAGGAAACAAATATGACTAAGAAGAATAAAGATTACACAACTTCAGTCAGTCTAACCAATGTTACCCGTAATAAATTGATTGCTTTAGCGAACATTAGAGGAACAACTCAAAAACAGTTGTTAAGCAAACTTGTTGATAAAGAGGTTACACAGTTAAGTTCTACTGATACAAGTAATTTTTCGCATATTCTTAAAGCAATACAGATCAAAGACAACTTTAAAAACACAGAAAGAGGTAATTACAATGAGTAAAAAGCATGGAAATATTGGCGTCGACATCGACGTTCAGAACGAGATTAAGGCATTAGTAATGGTATCAGGTCACAAGTTTATCCGTGGTTATATGAGAGACCTTATTGACGAGCAAGTGAAACATCTTAGTGCGGGCGAATATGAAGATTATCGTACTTTCCTGCGACGCATTGAAGAGCAAGAGAAGCAAAATAAAGATAAGAAAAAGAATAAATAATAATTCAAAAGGATTACGTTAATAACTGCGTAATCCTTTTTATTAATTCAAAAATAATTTCAGTCTAAATATGTAAAAGGAAACTGCGTTTTAATTATTTTTGGGGCTTATGAGCATTATTATCAATCTTAACTTCATCCTGATAATTATCTATCATCTCAAATACAGAGATATTCCTTTTTTCCAATTCTTTAATTGCTCCATTGTCCTTATCAATGCTTTTAACAGTTAGTTTTTCTTTAATAATTTTACTCATTAATAGTTTACCCTCTTATTAAAAACTCGTTCATATAAAATAATGGCGCGTTGTGAAAGAACACATAACTCAACGCGCCATTGTTTTACGAGTAAATATATATTATATCAAACTCAATGTCTAATTATTCTATTTTAAAATTCTTTTTTACCTTTAGCAGCAACTCCAAGACCAAACATACCAGCCAAGACTCCCAGAGCAATGACTGCCTTGCTATTTTCATTACCAGTTTGTGGTAATGAAGCTTGCTGTTGCTTATATTGTTCACGAGTCATATTGACACTTTGCCCTTGAGTGTTAGCAGCAGATTGTGAACCATTTGTAGGCAAAACAATGGTTGGCTTGTTAGCAGTAGATTGAGAATTAGCGTTGCTATTAGCAATTTGGCTACCATTATCTGATGTAGCAGGCTTGTGACCAGCTTGACCACTAATGCTTGCGTTACCAGTATCTGGCTTTGCAGGTGTAACTGGAGTAGTTGGCGTAGTAGGTTGAGAATTAGGTTGAGAACCACTGTCTGGCTTTGCAGGATTAGTTGGAGTTACTGGTGTATCAGTATCCTTGTTGCCTTCACTAGGCTTAGCTGGTGTAGTTGGAGTTACTGGTGTA
>NZ_CANCWN010000056.1:0-6067 GCF_947381485.1 Limosilactobacillus avium
TAGTTGGAGTTACTGGTGTATCAGTATCCTTGTTGCCTTCACTAGGCTTAGCTGGTGTAGTTGGAGTTACTGGTGTAGTAGGTTGAGAATTTGCCTTGTTCAAGTCAGCAATCTTTTGATTATCCTTATCAAGTTGAGCTTGAGCGTTGCTAATGGTTGCCTTAGTAGTAGCAATAGCGTTTTGCAAGTCGTTAATATGACTCTTGATAGCGTCTAACTTAGCTTGGGCATCCTTAACTTCTTGGTTAGCACTTGCATTAGCATTGTCCTTAGCCGTTTGCAATGCAGCCTGCTTAGTAGCTAATACTTGGTTCAATTGTGCTAAACCATCCTTAGCTTGTTGCAAGTTAGTATCAGCTTGAGTTTGCATATCTTTAGCATTCTTCAAGGCTTGGTTAGCTTTAGCTAATTTACTTTGTTCAGCAGTTAGGTTAGTGTTTGCTTGGTTGAACTTGTTCAAAGCGTCTTGAACATGCCCATCCTTGTTGATGTTAGCTAATTGACCGTTCTTCCAGTCATTGATAGTGTCCAAGGTGTTCTTTGCATTGTTATATTCAGCTTGTTGGTCAGCGTTTAACTGGCTCAAGTCAAATTGAACATTAGCCTTTTGTGCTTGCAAGTTTTGAAGTTGAGTTTGCAAGTTTTGGAGCTTGGATTGTTGACTAGCTAAAGTGTTTTGAAGGTTACTGATTTGGTTGTTCAAGTCGTTAATCTTAGCACTGTTATCAACAGTATGTGCATCACCTGTGATTGGTCCCATTGCTTGGTATTGGGCAATGCGATCCATCATGTTTGGCGTACTGTCTGGGTTGCTCAAGTCATAGTCAAAGGTTAATACGTAGTATTGACCATCGTCTGTGAGGTGCATACCAAAGGCAGCGTTAGCTGATAATGTACCAGTGTCTTCAAGGAAGTTTTCACGGTGTCCCCAATCTGAACTTGCGTCTGCGTTAAGCATGGAACTTAAGGTAGAACCAGCATTGTTGAATAATGCTAACATATTTCCACCACCATCAACTGGAATGTAAGCCAAGTTTTCGTATTGATCTTGACCAAAGGCAGTCATGATGTCGTTATCATTGTGATCAAGAACTTCAGCACTGTGTTGACTAGCACGAACTTGAGCTTGTTGATACTTTTGTTCAGTCATAACAAATGGCTTAAGTCCACGTTGCTCACGAGCATGGTTAATTTCGTTCAAAAGTAAGATAGCTAGTTCTTGCTTTTGTGCGTCAGTCATTTGACCATGAACACCATCAAAGTCGGTAGTGTAGTAAGGGTCATATGCTGATGATGAAACATCTGCATCATGGTTACGATTTGCACCACTCATGTTACCCTTGTCATTATCTGGGCTTACATAGATGTTCTGTTCAACAACATTGCCGTTAGTATTAGCGTTCATGTCAGCAGGTGCCCAAAGGTTATTCCGTGCTACATTTTCAAGCAATGACTTACTATAGTCAATTACACCATTAGGAACAGTCTTGACGTTAGGATCAGTTTGAGTATTTGTTTCTTGATTCTGCAAATCCTTTACTTGACCTTGCAAGTCGCCAATCTTAGCATTAGTGTTGTTAACATCGTTTTGTGCGTCTGTTACTTGACCACTAACGTTGTTAATTTGATTGTTAAGGTCTTGACTAGCTTGGTTCTTACCTTGATTTTCAAGGTTATTAATAGTGTTTTGAGCTTCTTCAGTCTTTTGACTAGCAGATTGGTTAGTAGCGTCTACAACAGCTTGCTTTGCTTGGTCAACTGCTTGACTAGCTTGGTCTACTGTTTGCTTGGCTTGGTCAACAGCTTGACTAGCTTGATTTACTGCGTCTGACTTTTGTTGTACGTTTTGTGCGTCATTATTGACAACAGTTTGTGCGTCATTAACAACTTGTTGTTGGTTATTAACTTGTTGTTGTGCTTGGTCAACGGCTCCTTGAGCATCCTTAACTGCTGGATCATTTTGCGTAGCAGCTTGTTGTGCTTGCTTTGCTTGATCAAGTTCTTGTTGAGCAGAACTTTGTTGACCTTGTGCTTCACTCAATTGGTTTTGTTGGTCCTTTAATTGAGCATTAGAACTGTCAATAGTTGATTGTTGCTTTTGGGCATCTGATTGAGCGTTAGCAAGTTCTGGATCAGTTGCTTGGTTGCCAGCTTGGATAGTTCCAGTGGCTTGGGCAGGCGTTACTTCATCAGCGTGAACATTAGTAGTTCCTGTTACAGCAGCTCCACCTGCAAGCCCTACAGTCAACAAAGTGGCTACCATCCAAGTCTTACCAGACTTGTAGAGTTTTTTGTGTTCTTTCATCATTTACTCTCCCCTCGCCTTCGTTTTTGAAGGCTTTTTTAGTTCAAATAACTTATACAGGTTACATTATATCACTACATGTAATTATAGTTACATTATTTTTACATCTATACTCATATATGCACACAGGTTGATGCAAACAATCAGTTTAGTTTCTTATTTTATTATTATTTCTTCAATATCCTAGAGATAAACGAAGAAATGAGGCTTCAAAATGAATAATCTAGGAGCTAACATCAGAGCCAGGCGTCATGAGCTTGGCATTACGCAAGAACAACTTTCCAATCAAACAGGATTATCAATTAATTACATTTCAAGGCTTGAAGTTGGAACGGCTAATAATGTCAGTGCTAAGACGCTATCACACATAGCGGAGGTACTTAAAACAAGTATGGATAGTTTGGTAAATGGCTCAACTGATGAAGCAGAAATGGGATACTATCAAAAGAAGCTTTGGCAAGCTTTAAATGATATGGACAAGGAGCAGGCTGAACAAGTTTCAAAAAACGTTTTAGGGCTACTAAACATTAATAAGAAGTAGAAATAAGGCAGGTACTACTTAATCACAAAAAGTGTAGTACCTGCCTTATTTTTAACTCTTTAATACTTATTGTGTGCCTTACAAACCAAACCTCATACCTATCTCTAGAATTACAAGACTTAGCTTACTTGCACTATTCGACAATTTGCAGCTCAGGTAATTGATTGATTAAATCCATAGTCTGTACAGAAACATTAATAATTCGTAGCAATAGGTTAAAAATATACTTAGGATCGTCACTATAATCATTAGGATTATCATTAATACCTGACTTACTATCATTTTTAATTCGATATTGATCCATAATCCACTCAATAGCAGAACGACCATTAACAATATATTGATAAGCTTTTGAAGGAATATTTGAGATTGTAATGGTGTCATTAAAGATAATTGTTGAACGATCGTTCTCTAGCTTGCCATCATTATTCCGTCTCTTCGCAAATTTCATCTTAGTTACTCGGTAATCAGGTTCCCCGTGATATTGAATATCAACATCACTGTAAGTTGGTACCTGTTCGTAATTAAGATGTAATTTTATTAGCTGTTTACCAATCGTTACGTACTTGCTGACATCCTTTACAATTGGTATTCTAGCTAGATCCTTGCGTAAATCATTAGCATAACGTTGTTGATAATCAGGCAAATTCAATAAAGCATAAACATAAGCAAATGCATCGTCAGCGTTTAGTCCTAATTTATTTGCAAAATTGATATTAACATTGTCAGAATCAGGTAGTAATTCATTACTGTTTGAATGATTAAAACGCATAAAGCTTTGTCCATTCATCATCATCTGAACGTCAGGTACAAAACTTGTAACTAAAGCAGCAAATGGCTTATTAGTACTTCGCCCTGTAGTAACAATAGCTCGATTATTCTGACCCCAATACTTATAGTATTGTCCCGGGCTTTCCACAATATTACGATCATACATAAGCCATTTTTTAACAAATGGGCGGTACATTTCTTGTCGTATTTTCTGAGCATCATATATAAAGCTGATACCCTTTTTAAATTGATTATCCATGCTTCTTGTCCATTTGATTTTCTGAGCATCGCGCATAGTAGACTTTTTCCCTTGTCCGCCATTTTTAGCAACTTCTGTATTGTAGTTATTAATGAGTCGCTTCGAGTTTTCCAAAACCTTTTGCTTGGAGAATCCGGACACCCAAATATCGCGATTGGTACTAATACCTACTGCATTACTCAGAAATGGTGATTTATTTTCACCTACAATTGACACATATGTTTGATAATGGGGATCACGTTGATTTAACCAATCATTATTTTTGTCAGGGATAATTTGATCCCATTTCATATTGCTAATTGATTTGTTCTTTTGAATTGAATTTAATTTCTGTTGACGCGAAAGGTAGTCGCCAATATCACGATAGAAAATTTCATGCTCACCAGTTCCATCCTTAATAAGGATACTAATCGCAATAGGAGCTCTACTACCAGACCCAAAAATCTTTCCACCTTCTTTACGTGACTTTTCTCCTTGGGTTCTTTGATTACCACGTAAATTAAATATATATAGGTGATTAAATTCGTGATATAAAGAGTTCCGTAATCCATCAGTACTATTGCTATCTAAATAGCTGCCATTAGTTACAAAACCAATTACACCTTTATCCCCTATACGGTCACTAGCCCAACGAAATGCCTTGATATAACTATCGTAAGAGCTTTTGCTTAAGGAAGATTTACTATTCTCAACATAAGTTTGTTCAATCCGTTTTTCTAGTTGCGGATAATGCACGTTTTGGTTATTGTCATTAGCATTACCTTGTCCCACTGAATATGGCGGATTGCTAATAATAGCGGTAATTGGCTGATCTTGTTGTTTCTTTAACCGTTCATTATTCTGGCCTAGTAGTTCGTCCATAAAAGAATCTTTCCGTTCAGTGCTTTCAAATGTATCAGTCAGCACAATCCCTTCAAACGGTTGATATCCTCTATCAGGTCCATTAACTTCATCAAAGACAGCTTCAATATTAATAGCCGCTATATAATAGCTAAGTAGGAGGATTTCGTTTGCGTGAATCTCATGTAGGTACTTACGTAAAACATCGTCAAAGGTTATTTCTCCATTATTCATTTGATGCTTTAAATATTGAAGAGTCCTTGTTATGAAAGTTCCAGTACCTGTAAATGGATCAAGAATATGAACGCCTTTATCGGATAGTTGCTTTCCAAAATACTTTTTAAGTGATTCGTCAACAGAACGAATAATAAAGTCAACTACTTCCACGGGGGTAAATACTATTCCCATTTGTTCTGCGACTCTTGGAAAAGCATTTTTAAAGAAATGCTGATATAACGTAACGATGAGTTTCTGTTTGCCTTCTGCATTATCGATCCCGGAAGCCCGCAATTTGACAGACTCGTAGAATGGTTTCAACTTTTCTTGTTCCTTAGCAAATCCAAAGACTTTAAATGCAGATATTACGTCATTTAATGATCTGGATACTACGTTATTTTGTACGAAGCTATAGTCTCCAAATAGCGCATCAAATACTGGTTCGGTAATTAAATGTTGAGATAACATCTCAACTGCTTCATCTCTATCAATAGAATCGTTTATATTGTGATACAAACTAGTTAGGAAGCGTTCAAATGCGGCTTTAGCACCATCATTACTCTCGATCAAATCGTTAATTCGACGAATATACATTTTGGCAATATCAGCAACATCTTTAGACCAATCTTCAAGATAACGACGGTCGCCAACTTTTTGCACGATTTTACCATAAAATGCATTTTGCATTTCCTTCCAATTAACCGGTAATTCCAGCTCAAGTTGTCTAGGTTCCTGATTTTGCTCTATTTCTTTACCCTTATCCTCTGTTACATCATCGTCAGGGCGCGAATCGACCCCAATAACGTCAAGATGTTTACTGCCCTTGCGCTTATTAAGGTCAAGATTATTAATCTCCGCTTCAAAACGCTCATCAGTTGATCGCAATGCATTAAGGACCTGCCATACCTGTTTGTATTCCTTATTATTATCTAATGCATCTTTAGGATCTTCACCGATAGGAACAACTATTGGAAGAATGATATATCCATATTCCTTTCCATCAAAGTACCGCATAATTCGTCCAACTGCCTGGACAATATCCACTTGTGACTTTTTCGGACCCGGAATGTCAATTTAAATTAGAAATTGGTCATCTGTAATATACTTCATGAATACTTCCAAAGGTGTTTGATAA
>NZ_CANCWN010000057.1:0-5441 GCF_947381485.1 Limosilactobacillus avium
TGGCATACACCAATCGAGATCTTCCTGCTTAATTTACGTCATTAAATTCGTTCAAGTTATTTCTTGCAATCTGCCAAACGCAAACTACGCAATAATTAAATCCTGCGTAAAAAATCGGATACAACACCAGTTGTTAAATCATGGTAAAATAAAAAATGTGCACTGGCGACCACCAATGCACAAGATGTCAACTTAGGAGCTGATACCCTTGAGGGTGTACTCTGTTGCGCTTGGCTGGTGGTGTATTGCCGTACACCAGAACAAGAGCGCTACCGTTAAGCTATCAGCCTAATTGTTGAATATAATATATTCTGATTACGCTTATATTATAGCATGGTTTAGCGACTTTGACGACCGTCTAGCTTTAGGGCTAGGCGGTTTTCTGCTTTAAAGCATGACTATAATTCCAGACCGTCGTCCTTTTCCTTATTTGCTGTTGCCCTCTTCTTTCGGTTTGCTTGCTTTTGCTGTTGTAACTCCTTATTACGTTTAGCCGCTAACAACCGCGCTCGTTGTCGCTTCTTTTGATATAACCGTGCTGCTTCTAATTGCTTATTATGTAGTTCAAGCTGTCGAATACGTTTCTTTTCGCGGGCAGTTTGAGTGTTCACAACTCTCCATGTTGGAATTTTCTTTGGCTTTTCAAGCAATTCATCAAGCTGCTCATCACTCATCATATTCACATCGAATGACATTAACTCCAGCCCCCTTTCTTATAAATTTTCCAATCCAAAAATGCACACATTATTAAGCTAATTGGTGCTACTGCTAACTTTTGCCATCCAGGCGTAACCGCAACAACGGCCACTAAGATAACCAATTCGATGCCAAAGACAATAAGGAAAGTCATGAAATTACCCAACATAGTGGCAATTTGTCTCACTGATTGCTGACTTGCTTTGGCGCTAAGTTTTGCACTTGCACTGGCTTCTTCAGCACTCTCACGTTCTTTGGTAAAGTCTTGGCTCACGGCCGTCTTGATAATTTCATCAACCGATAATCCTGTATCCTTCTTTAGTTGCTGGTAAACGTCATTAGTAACTTCTTCTGTATGGTGAGTAATCCCGTTACGCATAGCCAAGATTAAGTTACGCATCGTTGGTACTAACCGATTATTAACTGCTTGAGTGTAATTCTCCAAATATTTACTAGCTTGGTCCAAGTCGGCTACTTTAGCAATACATTCTTGGGTCTTCTGATCAAGATTTTGTTCCCGTAAATTAATGTCAGCTTCAAGCCTGCCAACTTTCTGCTCCATTGCATCGACCCGACCAACTAGCCCATCTGAATAACCAATGGCTCGGGCATCAGCTACTGCTTTAACCACTTTAGAGCTCTGGTCCTTCAGCTGTTCTTTTAGTGTTTGCTTGCTTTCGTCGAGCTTGCCGCTCAAGCTGTCGACGTGTTTCGTCACTTGATTCACGTCGTCTTGCTTTGCTGACTCGTCGATGAGAAAGTCGAGCTTCTTTGCAAGATCTCTGTTTCTGCTCTTCAGCCTTGGCGGCTTCACTTCGTTGTCGGTTGAGTTGGTTGAGTCGCTGTTGTCTAGCAGTTCTGATTCGAGCATCTCTTGCCATCGTTTTGATTTTTTCGAATTCTTCATCTTTTGATTGTCGTCGTTCATTAGTATCTTCCTCCACTTCTTTATCTTTCTGCTTAAAGTAACTTGTTAAATAACTTTTAGTAAACGTTTGGCCCAAACCGCGAGTTGACAAAACTTTACCGTTTTGTTTATCTACTCGTTGATAAAAGTCACGAACTTTGTATGACTTACCATGAACCGTTTGATGGTAAGTCCAGGCGCTTCCCTTCTGGCGTTCAGTCACAGTTATTCCAGAATCATTTAAACGCCGGATAAACTCCTTGAGTGAGCTTACTTCATTCTTCACTTGACTGATTATCTTCTTTAAGCTCTGTTGCCATTCAGAACGGGTCGTTAGGTTTTTAATATCTTGTCTTTCTTGTTGGTTATGTATTGGATTAGTCCAATTATGACCAGTAACACGTTGATAGTTATCGGTCATTTCGTGATCAAAGTTGGTTCTCAGTTTATGTATGTTGAAACGGTTGGTTGAAATAGTTCGGCCGTTCTGTTTAATAGTGTTGAATACGACATGTGCATGCAGTTTCCCACCTTGCCCATCCGCTTGAATTACAATTACCGATTGGGCATCGGCAAAATGTTGATGGACAAAGTGTTGAACCAGAGCTAATGCTTGCTTGGCTTGTAAGTTGAGGTCTGTAGTGTCAAATTCATCTTCTGAGAAAGAAATAATTAAAGTTTGTGCTTGGTACATTCGTTTGGGGTTATGTGCCTTCCTTAAATTTGACATAAATTGTCGTTCCAGATATGCTCCATTTTGGACATTTGTTATACGACCATTTGAATCATGCAACAGCTTAATGTTAAAGCCGTCACACGCTAGCACTCGCTGCGACGTTTTTTTTGTACTATGTGGTGGTTCCTGAAACAAATATTGTAAACGTTTATAGCTACTACGACACGAGTGAGTTTCCAGGACTGACAACTTCACCACCTGCTTCCAGCTTAGCTTGTCCGGTATCATTTTTTAGATTGATGATTTCTTGTTGCAATTCAGCTAAAACACGACTATTTTCGACTAGCTGCTTAGCAACCCACCGCCATAAGTCGTCATCGGTTAAATCGTCATCTTCTTGTTCGGCTTGTTGCTTTGCAGCATTCAAAACATGCGCAATCTGGTTAAGATTATTCCCCGATTTCGTAATTGTATACATAATAGCTTGGAGTTGTTGCTGAATATCGGCATATTGATCACGCACGATAGACAACTCCGACGATGATTTAGTATCTGTCAGACCATGGATTGCCTCAACTAACGGTAGCCGGTCTTGATTATTCAATTGTTGGACTAAAGCCGTCACGGCATCACGCTTACCCTTTTGCCAGTTCTCTTTAGCTTGCATTAATAGCTTCTCATCCTCAATCATTTGTCGCACTGCTTTCGAAGTACCTGCAATACCAAATTCACGCTTTACCGATTCAAAATCGGCAAGTTCATTTTCACTTAATCGGGCTTGAATCAATTTATTCTTTAATGGTTCCATCCATTCTTGACCTCCTCAGTTTGCCTGACGGCAAAAGAAATTTTCAGTCTTCACGTGCTCGTGACAACGACTGACTAAATTCCTCATTTCGTCGGGTTCGTTTGTTTTTTGTATTGGTCTAGACCAATTATTCAACTATATTATAATACAAGAACAAACGAACTTGCAAGCAATTAAATTCGTAATATCAAACAAGTTTGTAATACGAATTATAGCTTGGCGAGGAGCCTGCGAGGCTTCCCTGCACCCTGTCGAGCGATCAGATATTACATTCAAAAATGAGTACCTTGAGATTGCATTCAAGGCCATTTCGAGATTTCACATCTGATTTACTTATGTTTTCGTCATAAGTAACAACACCGACCAGCTGTACTTGCCAACTGGACCAACAATTTCTTTTTGAATCACCAAAAAGAAACAAAAAATGACTACCTTATCAATCAACGATAAGGTAGCCAACAGTTGCTTACTTTAATCCAAAGTAAGTAAACTAGATAAATTGTATTAGGAAACACACATTAGTTTTCTTTTTTATGCTTCGCTAGCTTACGGCATAGCTTATTTACTGTACCGAGATTATGCTTATATTCAGGGTGTTCATCAATCATTTTAGAATATGTATCATAAGTACCAAGAGTCCTAAAACGACGGCCAACGGCATAATGGTAGATACTGTAGCTATTTTCCTTAACTTCCGAAGTTAAAGGATAGGCATATGAAACAACAACATATACACGTGTACTATTAGGATCTTTAATTCCGCAACCATTCTCCATTCCGACCTCTTTACCGTACCTAGTAACAATAACGCGCTGGTAAACTACTAATTGAAAATGTGATGAATCTAGTGTCATAGTGATGACTTCCTTTCTGGAATTTTATCGTTATTATGTTTGATTGGCTTAACAGCACCTTGTCGACGTCGTAGCGTCACTGGCTCCGGTGCATTCCAGTCAATTTTATTGTTATTAACTTTTAGCCATTTCTTAGCTCTTGCTACATCTATAATACGAACACCTCGTCCGGCGGGTTTGGTAATCCATCCACCATTTTCAGTTAAAATCTCAGGATACTTATGAATGACATAATACTTGACCCATTCGCGTGATTTGTTATGAAATAACTTATGAAGTGAATCTTCAAAGGTCATTTGTTGAGGTGACTCGAAATTTCTACTTTGCTGAATCTTTTCTACAACTTTACTGGCAATTTGATCAACAATTTGATTAGCGATCAAGACATTCCTTTCTAGACCACTAAAAAACGGTAGTACAGAATCTGAGATCAGTATTTATACTCGAAAGGACTATCATCCTTTAGTGATCTCAAATCCCGTGCTACCGGTAATTTGTTTATTTTAAGTGCTCTTCGCTGCTTCTCAATTGTTTCAGGGCAGTTGGTCTCTGCCTGCGATAGAGTATCTATCACGGTCCTATTCCTATTTCGTCGTTTCAGACGGCTTCCTGTAACTTATTTGACTTCAGTTATCAGAACATTACGGCCTACTGGCAACTAGTTTACACTAATTTATTTAATTGTTAGAAGATTGGTTGCTTCCCTCTCTTCACTATTTATAGTACTACGTTTGAATCAAATGTCAACATAATTTGATGTAAAACTTTAAAAATGATTATATTTGATTTACTATACAGATAGTATCTTATATGAGAGGAAACATAACCACATGGAAGATTTAGAAAAAACAAGAAAACGTATCATAGCTAATCGTTTCAGATCAGCAGTTGTTCAGTATTTAACTGATAATAACATGACTCAAACAGCATTGGCCCGACGTGCAGGAATGTCACGTGCTGTGATCGCTAATATCATAGCTGGACGTATTCCAACATTTGAAACGGCAGTAGTGCTCAGCCGTATAATGAATTTAAGTCTTGACGAGATAACTGCTGGAAATATTGCAGATGTTCCTGACCCCAAGCAATTCAAAAAAATGTTTAAGACAGATGCTGTAAAAGAAATTGAGAAACTTTTAAGTAAGAGTAATTGGTATGGTAACGAATTCAAGGAACTTAGCGAAAAACAAAAACAGACAATATTAAGATTAATACGTGCTTATCTCAATTTAACCAAATCGGGAAATATAAGAAAAAAATGACTGCCTAGCTATTTAAAGACAAGGTAGTCACGTTAATAAATACTATTCTAGTAGAAAGGCAGATTGTAAAATTTAAGTTGAACATTTAAGTGGACAGAAAAAACCATCAAGGTCTTTAATGGTGTTACCACACAATCCATTAGAAAGAAGGACCTTGATGAGCACCACTATTTTATCATTTGAAGACCGCATTGTCATCGAAACGCTTCGTCATGAAAAGCGATCTCTTCGATATATC
>NZ_CANCWN010000058.1:0-5259 GCF_947381485.1 Limosilactobacillus avium
AAAGCATTCTATCAAGAGATGTCACGTTCTCATCAACCAATAATTAATTGGTCAGTGCTATTTATTTCAGCTTAGTGACTAACTTATTCTTGAAATTTAGAACTTAGAATCATCACTATAATCGTTGGGGTCATCAGTAATACCTGATTTTTTATCCGTCTTAACCCGATACTGATCCATGATCCATTCAATAGCAGAACGACCATTAACAATATATTGGTAGGCTTTTGAAGGAATATTCGAGATTGTAATGGTGTCATTAAAGATAATCGTTGAACGATCGTTCTCTAGCTTGCCATCATTATTCCGCTTCTTCGCAAACTTCATCTTAGTTACTCTGTAATCAGGCTCCCCGTGATATTGAATATCAACATCACTGTAAGTTGGCACCTGTTCGTAATTAAGATGCAATTTCATTAGCTGTTTACCAATCGTTACATACTTATTGATGTCTTTCACAATAGGTATTCTAGCTAAATCCTTACGTAAATCATTAGCATAACGTTGTTGGTAATCGGGCGAACTCAATAAAGCATAAACATAAGCGAATGCATCGTCAGTGTTTAGTCCTAATTTATTTGCAAAATTACCGTTAACATTGTCGGAATCAGGAAGTAAGTCATTACTATTTGAATGATCAAAGCGTATGAATCCTTGCCCTTTTTCCATTAAGTCTAGATTTGGCAGTCCATTTGTTATAAGTGATGAAAAAGCTCTACTTGCCCCTCTACCAGTAGTAACAATAGCCTGATTACCTTTACCCCAATGTTCATAGTATTGTCCTGGACTTTCCACAATATTGCGATCATACATAAGCCACTTTTTAACAAATGGACGGTACATTTCCTGTCGTATTTTCTGAGCATCATACATAAATTTGGTACCCTTTTTAAATTGATTATCCATGCTCCTTGTCCATTTTATTTTCTTGGCATCACGCATAGCGGATTTTTTACCTTGTCCACCGTTTTTGGCAACTTCTGTATTGTAGTTATCAACGAGACGCTTAGAATTTTCCAAAACTTTTTGCTTGGAGAATCCAGATACCCAAATATCACGATTGGTACTAATCCCTACTGCATTACTTAAAAATGGTGATTTGTTTTCGCCTACAATTGATACATATGTTTGATAATGAGGATCACGCTGATTTAACCAGTCATTATTTTTATCAGGGATAACCTGATTCCATTTCATATTATTAATTGACTTATTCTTTTGAACCGAATTTAATTTCTGTTGACGTGAAAGGTAATCACCAATATTGTAGTAAAGAATTTCATGCTTATTAGAACCATCCTTTATTAGAATGCTAATTGCAATAGGAGCTCTACTGCCAGAACCAAAAATCTTTCCCCCTTCTTTACGTGATTGTTCACCTTGAGTTCTTTGATTACCACGTAGGTTAAAAATGTATAAATGATTAAATTCATGATATAAAGAATCTCGCAACCCATCAGTACTATTACTATCTAGGTAGCTACCATTAGTTACGAAGCCAATCACACCTTTATCACCTATGCGATCACTAGCCCAGCGAAATGCTTTAATATAGCTATCATAAGAGCTTTTACTTAAAGAAGAGCTACTATTCTCAACATATGTTTGTTCTATACGCTTCTCTAATTGTGGGTAATGCATGTTTTGGTTATTGTCATTAGCATTTCCTTGTCCAATAGAATATGGCGGATTACTTATTATTACTGTAATAGGCGTAACTTGTTCCTTTGCAAGGCGTCGATTGTTCTGCCCAAATAATTGATCGATAGTTAATGTTTCACGTTCAGTGCACTCAAATGTATCGGTTAACACAATTCCATCAAACGGTTTGTATCCTCTATCAGGGCCATTTACTTCATCAAAGACAGCTTCAATATTGATAGCCGCGATATAATAACTCAGCAAAATGATTTCATTAGCATGAAGCTCATGCATATACTTACGGAGAATATCTTGATAAGTAATTTCCCCAGCATCCATTTGCTCCTTAAAGTATTGTAAGGTTCGCGTAATAAATGTACCTGTACCAGTGAACGGATCTAAAATATGAACATTTTGATCTGATAGACGTTTACCAAAATATTTTTGCAAAGCGTCATCAACTGAGCGAATAATAAAATCTACTACTTCAACAGGAGTAAACACTATTCCCATTGCGTCTGTCACCCTTTCAAACCCTTTCTTAAAGAAGTTTTCATACAGGGTAACAATGATTTTTTGCTTAGCTGCCGCATTATCAATTCCTTGAGCACGAGCTTTAACAGAATCATAAAACGGCTTTAATGATTGCTGACCATTATCAAAGCCGTACCTTTCAAAAACAGATACAACACTATTAATAGCCTTAGAAACTGGATTTTCCTTAATAAAGCTGTACCCACTAAATAATGCCTCGAAAACAGGCTGAGTAATTAAATGCTGAGCTAACATCTGTACTGCTTGATCATGATCAATCGAATCATTGATGTTATAGTGCAGACTGTCCAAGAATTGGTCAAAAGCTTCTTTAGCTTCTTGGTTGGACGTAATTAAGTCATTAATTCGTTGAATATGTTTATGAGCAATTTCAGCCACATCTGCGGACCAGTCTTCTAGATAACGGCGATCACCAACCTTTTGCACCACACGTCCATAGAAGGCTTGTTCAATCTCGCCCCATTTTAAGGCCAGGCTAGTTTGATAATCTGCCGAATCTTCGTGAACGGATTCAGCTTGTTTGCCGCGTTCTTCAGTTACCGGTCTACTAGGACTCGTATCTGTCCCAATAAAGTCGATTCTTCCAGACTTTTTCTTGTTTAATTGCAGCTTGTTGATTTCCGCCTCAAATCGTTCATCTGTTGAACGCAGAGCGTTGAGAACTTGCCATACTTCTCGATAACGCTTGTTATTGTCTAATACGTCTTCAGGCTTAGAACCGGCATCAATAACAACCGGAAGAATAATGTAGCCATATTCTTTGCCCTCATAACGACGCATAATTCGACCAACAGCCTGCACAATATCAACTTGTGATTTTTTAGGACTAAAGAAGATTACCGCATCCAGACTAGGAACATCGATTCCCTCTGTTAAGAAACGGACATTAGATAAAACTCGAGCATGGTTATCTGGCATATCATTAGCTAACCAGTCCAAAGCATTTTTCTTTTGAAGAGCATTTAGTGAACCATCAACGTGCTTAACATCAACAGTGAAACTATCGTCAGCTTCCTTACCTAGGTAATCATTAACTACATTATTAAATTCTTTGGCAATTTCCTTGGAGTGAGCAATTGTATCTGTAAATGCAATGGCACGTTTCATCGGTGCTCCCTTAATCTCACCGTTAAGTCCATTACGCTTTACCATGGCATTCCAGACCCCAATAATTTTACCTGGATCGTCCGTCTTCAATTCATTATCTGAAGACAAAGTTTCCTGCATAGTCTTATTAACATACTGCTCACTAACCGCTAACACTGACACTTTATAATCAGTCAAATAGCCACGGTTAACTGCATCTCCAAATCCGAGATGATAAATGACTTGACCATATGTCTTTTCATCGTCCATAGAGGAAATAACAATACTTTGCTCTTTAGCTTTCTTCTTTGCATCAACTCCATAAACTTTAGGAGTAGCAGTTTGATAAAGACGGAGCTTACCTTGAACATTCTTATTAGAGTGTACCTTGGTGAAAACACTAGGATCACCCATTTCACTAGCTCCAGTAGTTCGATGAGCCTCGTCTGCAACGATTAGGTCAAATTCTGGTAATCCAGCCTCTTGCGCCTGATGAATTACGTCAATAGATTGATAAGTACTAAAGATAACATTCATCTGCTTACCATTATTTGGCTTGATCTTTTGATAATTAGCCATTAACTGGTCAACATTAGTCGTAGCAGGAAAGCCAATATCTTTAGCACTTAAGTCATCATCACCATGCTTCTTTTTCGTTGCTTTAGCATCCGAAACAACTGAGAATGAATTCATATATACCTGTTCATCGTGATCATCATTCCAATTAAATAACGTTTGAGAAAGTAATTGAATACTTGGTACCAAATATAGAATATTAAAATCAGTTTTACCTTGATCCTTCATCAAGGCTTCAGCAATTTTAAGGCTGGTAAAGGTTTTCCCTGTTCCTGGAGCCATAATTAACTTACCGCGATCATGTTGTTTGAAATAACTAAGAGATTTATCAATGGCTTCCTGCTGATAATCTCTCAGGTGTTTAGGCTTTTGCCGTAACTTCTCATTCGGCTGATCAAAGGAAAAAAGCTGCCAATCAATATTGGCATGTTCCAATTGTGATAGGCCAATCCGCGTCATTGGCTTAGAAAGGCCTTCTAAAGCATTTTCAGCGTTTTTATTCCATTCATCAGTAGTACTGACGATAATTCCTGCTGCGTAATAGTTCTTGCTAAATTCAGCGATAAAGGAATTAATCGTGTCTTTACCAACTTTTCCCTGATAGAACTTTGCTTGAATAGCAGTGAGCTTACCTGTAATACGGTCACGAGCTACTAAGTCTACTCCTGTATCTTTTTTGGGGATGCCATATTGATCTGGAACATCTTTTAGCATCCAAACATCGCTAAATTTATTATGGTAGGTTGGTTCATTTTTTAAGTACGCCAATACCATTTCTTCAAATGCTGTTCCTCGATCACGCTGATCGTCTATATGACTATTAATTTGTGTGATTAATTCATTAAATGTTGCCATGATTTCATTCCTCAATTACTAAATTTAGTTTGCCTACTAGCTCTGTCTTATCCTTCAATGTAATTACATAAAAGGGAATTTTACTTTTGCCAATTTGTTAATTTCAATACATACTCTTAACTGTGCAAAATAATATATAGAATAATCAAAGATAATTATATTATTTTTTGACACATGTAATTCTCTTAAATTTTAGATTCACGTTATAAGCATTTTGCAGCAATCTAACTAAAAAGATCATAAATAAAACGCCATATAGTACCACTTTAAGCACCATATAGCATCCTACAAATAATTTTTCTTAATTACAATGAAATGTAATTTAACTAAATATGAATAACTATTTTTTGAGAACAGTTAATATTAGTTAATATCAAGTGGTTCTATTTCATCCTTATGAATATTATTTATATCCATGATTTCTTTTACGACTTGTAATCCTATCTTTTTAGCAAACTTCTTTTTCTTATGGTAGATTGTAAAATTTAAGTTGAACATTTTAGTGGACAGAAAAACCTATAAAGGTCTTTAATGGTGTCGCTAAAC
>NZ_CANCWN010000059.1:0-4692 GCF_947381485.1 Limosilactobacillus avium
CACCCATTGAGGTATTCATGGAGAATATCACAGACGCACAGTTAGTTTCTTTCTAACTTAATTTGACATTTCAGGATATCAATTATTGTAATTAATAACTGTCATCCAAAACACTTCAAACTATACAATATTTACACTCTATCCTCTTATAATAAATCTTAATAAAATTGATAACCCCCCCGCACTTATATAAAATGTGCGGGTTGTTCAATATGCTGTAACTCCTGTCATATCAACAATTATTGATAAATCACATTTCTCATCTAGAATGGGAATGCCCATGATGTGTTAATATTTGTTGCGTCTGTTTGTTTTTTCTCCTTAATTATTTAAATTGGTATTAATCTATTCAATTTCTTCTCTGAGATTGAATAGATTTTTTTTATTAGAACAGTTGTAGTACAAATAAGGAGTGATAATACTATGACTATGTATGGTTACGTCTCAGGTTTTTATAAGGATAAGATTATCAAGGATCCTGGTTTTGAGCATCGAGCTGAAGTTTTGTTAAGCAGCAGGATCCCTTATAAAAACTGTTTTGCAGATGGTTTCAGTCGTGGTAATAAGGAGAGATATAAGTTGCATATGTTCTTAGCTAATATTGCCAAAGAAGGAGATATTCTATTTGTCCCTGATTTAACAGATCTGTATAGTAATGTTCGTGAGTTATGTTGTATTATGCATGACATTGAAAATACAGGTATCATAATTAAGAGTAGTGATATGGATCTTAGTGATGATAGTGATGCCAGTAACTGGATTATTTCATCACAACTAGCTCAGCTTGACTACGCTCATTATCTTCATCAGAAGTGTCTTTCTAAAGCTATTAAGAAAGCAAAGTATCAGGCTACGGTAAACGTTGGAGGTCATAATAAACGTGTCATCACACCAAAATACAAACAAGCATATGACTATCTTCAATCTCATACATACACTGCTACTCAAGAGAAATTTCACTTATCAAAATCTACTTTGTATAGAATCAAGCAGCAGATTGAACATCAACTGCGTCCAACCAATACTGCTCAGAGTTACAATGCCTGACGAGGTGATTGCAATGAATGATAAACAAACGTTGATCTATTGGCTAGATGCAACAGGAGGTGAAGAATTTGATGAAATTATACGACTAACAATTATTGATACTAATAATAAAGACCTTTTTAACAGTACTTTTTGTACCAAACTTGTCGATTGGTGGTACAGCGATCTTAACGGCATTAAGCCAGAAGATACTTATAAAGCTCCTTTATTAGAAAACTATAAGGATAAAATACAATCTATATTTAATAAAGCTTCCAAAATAATTACATTTAATCCAACAATTAATTACCTGAAACGACAAGGTATAACAATATCACCTAATACCGCAATACTAGATCTCGCTGATTATTTCCGGGTGCTTGGAGATGAAAACGACACTATAGACAATTTATGTACTTATTACGGGTACTCGCTACCAGACAACATTTATCAACGTACAGGTCTAGACTATACTCAGGCTATCAATTTTTGCTGGCATGAAATGAAGGAGTATCAGAAGGCACAAGAAAAATAAGTAATAAAAAAACACTCGGCAAGCGAAAAATCTGCCAAGTGTTTTTTCTATCAACTAAAATGGAATGTCATTATCGTCTGTTTTATTTACTTTTTCTAGCAAATTAAGACGTGCTTTAAGAATTTCCTAAATTTATGTGGGAATCAGTAGCCAAACGGATCGAAACGTTACACGCTCAAATTATTGCTAAATTAGATGCTCAATTTACGGAGTTGAAGTCAGATAATGACGCATGATTTAAATAAAACCGCCGCCTTCCGGGAGTTGGAAGACGGCGGTTTTAGCGTTTAATTACGGATTAAAAGAAGGTCTTGGACAAAGTTGCGACCAGGATCAAGAGCAACACCGAAGAAATTCCGGCGGCCACGAGGGCGATCTTGCCGCGGGTGAAGAGCACGGAGAAGTTCACGTTCATCCCCAAGGCGGCCATTGCCATCCCTAGGAGCAGGTAGGCTAATTTGACCAGACTTGGTACCAACGCGGCCAGGCCCGGGATAAAGGTGCCGGCCACGCTGGCCAGGATAAAGCCGAGCATGAACCACGGAATCGGCACCGGCTGCTTTTCACCGGTCGGGTTGGCTTGCCGGGTCGCCTTTTGGTACCAGATCCCGACTAAGATCGCGACTGGGGCCAAGAGCAGGACCCGCGAAAGCTTGGTGATGATCGCCGTATCAAGGCTGACCGGGCCCCCGGCGCTCCCAGCGGCGACGGCGTGGGCGATTTCGTGCAGGCTGCCCCCGGTCATCACCCCAAATTGCAGGGCGGTCATGTGCAAGAGTGGCTTGAGCCCGATTTCGATCAGGGTAAAGAGTGTCCCGAGGATCGCCACGATCGCTACGGCAACCACCTCATTTTCCTGGTGGCGCAACTTGGTGGCTGGATCGTCATCGCTGGTTAATTGCGATGAAATCCCCATCACAGCGGCGGCCCCGCAGATCCCGGTCCCGCTGGCGGTCAGGATCGCTAAGTGGCGGTCGACCCCGAAGCGGCGGGCGAGCTGGTAGGTGACTAAAATCGTGAAGGTCACGGCCACGACGGCCAGGGCAATCGTCTTGATCCCGGCTTGGGCCAGGGCAATCAAATTGAGCTTAAAGCCCAGCAGGATGATTCCGAGACGCAGGAACTTGTTGGCAATCAGGCCAATTCCCGGCCGGCTGTAATCCAGGACCGGGCGACCAACTTGCATCACCATCCCTAACAAGAGGGCGATCACTAAGGCACCAATCACCTTGAGGTAGGGGAGGGTGGCCAGGTAGCTGCCGGCCAGCGAACAAATTAAGGTTAAGAGCGCGGCGCAAGCAAAGGGCCAGCTAAATATCTTCTTGAGCATTTCACTTTCTCCTTTCCGAATTGACATCCGGATTTTTTTACATTCTTAATGTACCATGCTAGACTGATAAATAAAAATTATGATTTCTTTCTTGTAAGTTAGTTTTCCTTATGAAAGGGGCAGGGCGATGGAAAATTTACTGGACCACCGGTTGACGACCTTAATGGTGGTGGCGCAGACCGGCTCGTTGACCGCCGCCGCTCAGCAGCTCTTTATCACCCAGCCGGCCGTCTCCCAGCAGCTGGCCAGCCTGGAGGCCGATCTAGATGTCCCGCTGTTGGTCCACCATGGGCGCCGGGTCAAGCTAACGCCGGCGGCCACGGAACTAGTGGCCTACGCTAAACGGCTCGGGCAGGACAATCAGGCGGTCTTAAAGCGGCTCCGCTTGGCCCAGACCCCGCCGTTGCGCTTGGGGGCGACCCGCTCGCTGGGGGCCTTTTTACTGCCGCAGCTGCTGGCCAAGGTGATCGCGGCCGGCTACCAGCTGGAAGTGACGATTGAAAATACCGCTGTCCTGTCCCAGCAGCTGCTCGCCGGTCAATTAGATGCGGCCTTGATCGAGGGTAATTATTCGCAGCAGGACTTTGCCGCCGCCCCGTTGGGCAGTGCGCCCTTTATCGGCGTGACCGCCCAGGCCGAGGCGCCAGCGACATTGCCAGCCTTGTTTGACCAGCTTTTGATCGTCCGCGAAGCCGGCTCGGGGACCCGCGAGATTTTGACGACCTGGCTGGCGGCGCACAACGCCCAGCTGAGTGATTTTCGCCAGACCTTAGCCTTAAGCAGCCCGACGGCGATCATTGAATTACTTAAGCAGGGGGTCGGGATCAGCTTTATGTACCGGGCCCTGGTGGCCAACGAATTGGCCCGGGGCGATTTGTTTGAATTGCCGCTGGCCGGCTTTCCGCTCGAGCATCCCTTGAATTTGATCTACTTAAAGGAAAGCTCCTTTGCCGCCGAATTTGGTCCCCTGGTGGCGACCGCCCGGGAAATGCTGGGAAATTAAGTTCTGGTTAAGCTTGGGGACCAACGGTGGTCAGGTCCGGTTGCGTTCGGTAAGCTAGAACTATTTATAGAAGGGGGCAATTTGATGTTGCAGACACGGTGGTTGACGTTTGGGGTGGCTTGGCTGATTTTGCTAGCGGGGTATTACCGGCTACTGGCGGTACCAAACCGGACGCCGGCCCAGCGGGTGACAGTCTTTACCAGCCTGGGCTACTTAATGGTGGTGGCCTGGCTGGTCTTTGCCCCGGTCGGGCTGGTCCTGCCAGATTCTTACAAGGCCCTGTCGTATTTTTACATGGTGCCGTATAACCTCCACCCGTTCGTCCACGTCGACCCGGAATTTTTGGCCAATATTTTGCTGACCGGGCCACTGGGGGTGTACTGCTACCTTTGGCGGCCGCACTGGTCGTGGTGGCAGGTTGCTTTGGCCGGGCTCGTGCCGGGGCTGGTGATTGAAAGCGCCCAGTTTGCTTCGGACTGGTTGGTTCACACGTTGCGGGTGGTCGATATTGACGATGTGATTACCAACTGGGCCGGCCTGGTGCTGGGCTACGCAGTAGTCTGGGGGCTGGACCACACCCCACTGCGGACCCTGATCAAGCCCTTTCGCCTACGCTAGGTCATAACCAGGCGCGCAAGTCAAGAAGCCCAAGCAATAATTTAAAGGATTACGTTGCAACATAAACGTAATCCTTTTTTCTAACTTAAATTGACATTTCGGGTCTTTAATACTTATTGTGTGCCTTACAAACCAAACCTCATACCTATCTCTAGAATTACAAGACTTAGCTTACTTGCA
>NZ_CANCWN010000060.1:0-4661 GCF_947381485.1 Limosilactobacillus avium
CACCAATCGAGATCTTCCTGCTTAATCTACGTCATTAAATTCGTTCAAGTTATTTCTTGCAATCTGCCATTTTTAAACTACATTTCAAAAATTGCTAATAACATGTTGACATATTAGAATACGATGAGTATAGTTAATGTCAAATTAGAAAAAGATTAAAGAAGGCGAACGAAATGAAAAATATTAATATTTGCACTAATGTTGTTAGTTTTTGTATGTGAAGCACAATACAGAAGGATGGTGCATGAACTTGTTTAAAAAGGTATTAATCGCTAACCGTGGAGAAATTGCAACGCGAATTGTCCGCGCTTGTCACGAACTCGGCATCAAGGCAGTGGCAGTATACGCTAAGGAGGATAAATACAGTGCTCACCGCTTTGCTGCCGATGAAGCTTATCTGATTGGCCAAGGGGAACAGCCCCTGGCAGCTTATCTTGACATCGATGAAATTATTCGGGTTGCTAAGGAATCCGGGGCAGAGGCAATTCACCCAGGATATGGCTTCTTGGCAGAAAACGCAGACCTGGCCCAGGCCTGTGTTGATAACGGAATTAAGTTTATTGGTCCTAAGCCAGAACACTTGCGAATGTTCGGTGATAAGCTGGTTGCCAAGCAAGTAGCTGTTAAGGCCGGCCTTCAACCGATTCCGGGCTTATCAGGTGACGTGATTAATGCTCAACAAGTTAAGGATTTTGCTCACCAGCATGGATACCCAATTATGGTAAAGGCGGCTAACGGTGGGGGCGGCCGTGGAATGCGGATCATCAAGGATGACCAGCAACTTGACGAAGAATTTGAGCAGGCTAAGGATGAGGCTAAAAAGGCCTTTGGTTCCGATGAAATGTACGTTGAAAAGGACATCCAGCATCCCAAGCACATCGAGGTGCAGGTCATTGCCGATGAACACGGGCACGTTATGCACCTCTTCGAACGGGACTGTTCTGTTCAACGTCGTCACCAAAAGGTAATCGAATTTGCTCCTAGTAAGGTCCTTTCTCCCGCACGGCGGGCAGAAGTCTGCAACATGGCGGTTAAATTGATGCAGAGCGTTCACTACCAAAATGCCGCCACAATTGAATTTCTGGAAACACCTGAACAGTTTTATTTTATCGAGGTTAATCCCCGGGTTCAGGTTGAACATACGGTAACGGAAATGATTACCGGCGTCGACATTGTTAAGACCCAGATTCGGATTGCCGCCGGTGAAGACCTTCATAAGGACATTGGTCTCCCAGAACAGGCGGACCTCAAGTTTCATGGTGCGGCCATCCAGTGCCGGGTAACAACTGAGGACTCTGAGAACAACTTTATGCCGGACACCGGTCAGGTCATGACCTACCACGCTCCCGGTGGTACTGGTATTCGGCTAGATGGAAACGTCTATCCGGGTTACACCGTGACGCCTTATTTCGACTCCCTGCTCGTCAAGTGCTGTGCAGCCGGTGAGGACTTCGCCGAGGCCCGGATTAAGATGTTGCGCGCCCTTCATGAATTTCATATTCGTGGTGTTAAGACCAACATTCCATTCATGGTTAATGTTTTAAAGCACCCAACATTTATTGTTGGGAACTGTTCAACCACGTTTATTGACGAGAATCCGGACTTATTCCACTTTAATACCCAGCCAGACACACCAATGCAACTGTTAAACTACATTGGCAATGTCACAGTCAATGGTTTTGCAGGTGTTACAAAGAAAGCAAAACTTGTCCATCCTGACATGCAGGAACCGCAGGCCGGGCAAATTGAGAGCGATTCACAAGCAGGCAAAACGGTCAAGGATATTCTTGATGAGCAGGGTGCAGACGCGGCACTGGACTATGTCAAGCAGCAAAAGAGGGTTCTCCTGACTGACACGACCATGCGGGATGCCCACCAAAGCCTGTTTGCCACCCGGATGCGAACACATGATATGCTCCCGGCTATGAAGGTGTATGACCAAGCCATGCCCCACCTGTTTTCGGTCGAGAGTTGGGGTGGGGCCACATTTGACGTCTGCTACCGCTTCCTAGGTGAGGACCCGTGGGTACGGCTCCGTCTTCTTAAAAAGTACATGCCCCACACTCTCCAGCAGATGCTTCTCCGGGCTTCCAACTCGGTCGGCTATCGGAACTATCCTGACAATGCCCTAAAACGCTTTATTGACCATAGCGCCAAGACTGGGGTTGACGTTTTCCGGATCTTTGATTCCCTAAACTGGATTGACCAGATGCAAAGAAGTATTGACTATGTTCGCCAGACCGGCAAGATTGCCGAAGGGGCAATGTGCTTCACCGGCGACTTCTTAAAGTCAACCGAACGTAAATATACCCTGGAATACTATATGAAAATGGCCCAATCATTGGTAGATGCGGGGGCCCAAGTAATTGGCATTAAGGACATGGCGGGCCTATTAAAGCCCCAGGCGGCCTATGAATTAGTTGGCAACCTCAAGGCCAAGTTCAATGTACCTGTTCACCTCCACACACACGACACCACTGGGAACGGCGTGGCCACCTATGTTGCAGCTACAAAAGCCGGTGTTGATATCGTCGATGTTGCGATGGCGGCAATGGCAGGTACCACTAGTCAGCCTAGTCTGGGAACCTTCTACTACGCCTTGGAGGGGGATCCTCGCCAGCCAGAGTTGAACATGCACAATGTTGCAGTCTTAAACAAGTATTGGGCAAATGTCCGGCCCCTCTACAATGACTTCAGTAACGGTGTAAATGCTCCCCAGCCGGACCTTTATCAAACGGAAATGCCCGGGGGGCAGTACTCGAACTTGAAGCAACAAGCCCAGTCTTTGGGAATCAGTGACTTTGGGGAGGTTGAGGCCAAATACCGGGAAGTCAATGAACTGCTCGGTGATATTATCAAGGTCACACCGAGTTCCAAAGTCGTCGGTGACATGGCAATCTTCATGATTCAAAACCACCTGGACAAGAATAATATTCTGACAAAGGGCCAGCACGTTGACTTTCCTGATTCAGTCGTGAACTTCTTCGCGGGCGACCTTGGTCAACCATATGGCGGCTTTCCTAAGGACCTCCAAAAGGTCGTCCTGAAGGATCACCCGGCAATTACCGTCCGTCCCGGTAGCCTGGCCAAGCCGGTTGATTTTGTTGCTGTCAAGGATGAGTTGGCAGCAAAGATCCACCGGGAGCCAACAGAGGATGACCTCCAGGGCTACATCATGTATCCGAAGGTATTCATTGACTACTTTAACAACCACCAATCATACGGAAACGTGATGGACCTGGATACCACCACTTACTATCAGGGAATGCGTCCTGGAGAAAACCTGACGGTCAGCTACAGAGCAGGGAAGCAAATGCTACTGAAGCTCGACTTCGTATCCCCAGCTGATGACGAGGGAACCAGGACACTGTTCTTTGAGCTTAATGGTCAAGCTCTCCAACTAAAGGTCAAGGACCGGCAGTTGAAGGGGAAGGTTGCCAGCGTCCCCAAGGCTGATCCCGAAGATCCCGGCCAAGTGGGGATGCCGCTGAACGGTAACGTTGTTAAAGTTAACGTCAAGGCTGGTGACGAGGTAAAGGTTGGGCAAGTCCTGGTGACTACCGAAGCAATGAAGATGGAATCAGCTGTTAAGGCGCCGTTCACGGGGAAGGTCACAGAGGTCTTTGCCAAGGTTGGCGATGCCCTTAAGAGCCAAGATCTACTTTTGAAATTGAGTAAGGAAGAATAAAGTAAGGAGGAGATTAGATATGCAGAAATTCCCCCAATTAGCGGCAATGGGTGTGCCAGCTGAAGAATTCGCCACCCTCACGTCAACCAACGTCGCCGCGAAAAAGAAAATTACCGAAGGAAGCACCCCAACGACGTTCCTGGTATCCGCCAGGGAACAGACAGCTGGTCACGGTAAATTGAACCGCCTTTTCTATTCACCAGCGGGGAGTGGGGCCTACTTTTCCCTGGGACTAGCCGAAGAAAATATTGCCCAAAATAATGACCCGGCCAAACTAACAGTGACCGCCGCTGTCGCTGCATTTCTCGTATTAGAGCGACACTTCACGGAACCGATTGCAATTAAGTGGGTTAATGACCTCTATGTTGGCGATAAAAAGGTTGCAGGAATTCTCGCCGAAACCGTGATCGATGACGCTAACCACCTTCGTGGGGTAGTAATTGGCTGGGGGATCAACCTGATAACGCCGCCGGGCCTACCGGATGAACTAACTGACCAGGTGGGGGGCCTAAGTTCTCTCATGGTCAGCAACCGGGAGCGACTAAACATTATTGACGAAATCGGCACCCAGTTCATCCGTCTCCTGGCGGGCTGTACCTGGGAGCAGATTCTCCAAATCTACCGCGAACACCAACTCCTTGCAGGAAAGAAGCTAGTTGTTGAATTCGGCCCGCAAAAGCTAGCAGGACAATTCGACCACATCTCGGATAGGGGTGGCTTATGTCTCCAAACCGCCAGTGGGGTAGAAGAGGTAACCGTTGGAACGGTCCGTGAACAATAAATGATACTAAGCACTGATGTAAATAAACATCGGTGTTTTTATTTGGGACAAAATTAATAATTTTAAGAAGTAACACGAGCGAAAGCGCCATCAGGGCAAAATATAATTAAAAATTGCATCTTTCTCATATTATTTTAATTTTATCCTTGATTTTCTCATAAACAGATGATATTCTACAAACAATCAATTGAA
>NZ_CANCWN010000061.1:0-2559 GCF_947381485.1 Limosilactobacillus avium
ACTTCTTTCTTTTCGCCAGCAGTCAGCTTCGTTGGGTCATCAACCTTGGTCTTGTCTTTAACCGTTGGATCCAGCTTGTCAGCACTCTTCTTTGCTTCAACCAGCTTATCGCCTGTGATTGTGTCGACTGACTTGTCTGGGTAGGTAATTGTGGTATCTCCATTGTCACCCACATCAATCTTGGTTCCTTCTGGTAAGCCAGGGTTGTTATCACGAATGTTGTCTTCGACTTCTTTCTTTTCGCCAGCAGTCAGCTTCGTTGGGTCATCAACCTTGGTCTTGTCTTTAACCGTTGGATCCAGCTTCTCTGCTGAAGTCTTTTTGACTACATACACATATTCATCGTGATGATCAATAGTATATGTTCCATTTACAGTATTTGCTTGATTGGTCGCCAAATTATAGTCCGTTGGTACATTGACATTATAATTATAAGTTTCTCCCAATTTACCACTAATCTTATCTGTTGCTACTTCTTCCCCATCTCCCGGCACAAAAATAGAATTTTTATTCCCAGTTACATCGATATAATGAACTCTAACTTCAGACTTATCTTCACTACCATCCTTTGCATAATAGTAAACAATACCATCATTAGTTGATGTAATCTGATTTATATATGTGTACCATTTTCCATGCGAAATAAACGACATGCGATCGTTAACATTTAACTTGTTCCCCAAGTAACGTGTCGTATTATTAAGCACTTCACCATCATGATACGCAGTAACTCGAACCAACCCTTGAGAGTTAATTACTGTTTGCTTTATAACTACATGTTTATCAAGTCTAAAATCATACGATTCACCCACTTTATATGGGGAGATAGATCCTGTGGTCTCTGGCGATTGTTTCAATGTATATCCATCAATAGTTGGTGCCTCTCCGGTAATTGTGTATTTCTGATAAGCAACACCTTCAAAAGATTTTGGCACTGCAAGTTCGTCTCCCGTTGCTTGATCAATATAATGAATCGTAGTTGTCATTTTCGTTGGCATTGGAGTCATCATAAAGCCATTTCCATATGAAGCTGGGTCTCCAGAAATTCCGGTATCTTGACCATATGCAAAACCAACCACCATGCCCTGTATATCATCGTCTTTTTCGATCCCATCAAGACTAATTGAAACACTAGTCCCATCATAATTAGTAAAAATTGGAGTATGATTAGTTCTACCATACTCAACCTTCTTTGATTCACCAGGTGCTACCACTGCTTCTTGTATATTTTTAAATCCAGTATGCAAAATTGTTACATATAAATTATTATCATTCAAATTATTTGAGCGGGCCAATAAATAGATAGCATGTAAAGATTCATTATAGTTAGCAACACCGGCAAAGTAGTATCTCCCGCTCTCATCGTTGGTAGTGTAGTTTTGCAAGATTTCCTTTACTTTTGCTGTTGAAGAGTCCTTATACCGCTTCAGGTTCTTGTATACCCAGTTATCCGTGGGCTTATTACTTATCTCCGTTAACATGGGCTGGGAATCCTCCAGCTTAATGTCTTGGTTTGAAATCGGTAAGCTAGTCGAGGCTTCCTTCATTACTAGTAGTCGTCGTGCAGCCAGTACTTTAGACTTGGCGGTTGTCTGTTGTGTAGCTGGTGTTGTTGCGTCGTTAGCCGGCGTTACTTCAGTATCTTTTTTGTCGACATTGGTAGTATTTTGCGTAGCTGGTGTTTTTGCGTCGTTAGTCGGCTTTACTTCAGGATCTTTTTTGTCGACATTGGTAGTATCTTGCGTAGTTTCATTCGCATTTGTCTGCTTGTCTTTATCTTGCGTAGTATCTTGGGTATTTGTTGCCACTACTTTTTCTTCAGCATTAGTTGTGGTTGCTACCGTTTCTTCTTTATCAGCTGTAGTCCGCAATGGTACTTCAGAACCTTGATGGTCTGCTACATTGCTATCTGTTTGGACAGTAGCATCAGTAGGTGTAGTAGTTGGCACCGTATCGGCTGATACCGCATGGTTGCTATGTAGCATAAAAGTTGTCCCCAACAATACTGATGCTACTCCTACAGATAACTTCCGTAGTCCCCAACGTTGCTTCCTTTCGGCATGCTTTTGTTGGTAGAATTGATGATTGTTTTTCGAAACCATATCCGTTCCTCCTAAGCTCATAAAATATATATACTTATCACACTTTTAGTGTATCATATACTTCGTATAAATCTATCAAAAAAACGATTCCTAAATTTCAAGAATAAGTTAGCCACTGGACTCAAATAAATAATACTGATCAATTGATTATTGGTCGATGGAGCTGTGATATCTCTTGGTAGAAAGCCTTACGATAGATATCCATTGACGAATGTCCATTAAACATAGCTCGTGGATAGTGATTCATCCAATCATTAGTCGCTATGATCTGAGCACTACTATAGTTATTTATAGCTTCACCTTTGGTAATCTCCTTGCGGAGAAACCGGTTATTGATCTCATTGGATCCGCGTTCCCAAGGAGAATATGGGTCAGTGTAAAAAACATGGTCATGAACTCGCGTTAACTCACTAAATTCAGAACCATTATCAGAAGTAATTGTTTTAAAAATGCGATA
>NZ_CANCWN010000062.1:0-2424 GCF_947381485.1 Limosilactobacillus avium
AAGAAGTATGTAGTTATAGACCCGAAACCAGGTGACCTACCCATGTCCAGGTTGAAGGTGCGGTAAAGCGCACTGGAGGACCGAACCCGTGTCAGTTGAAAATGGCTGGGATGAGGTGTGGGTAGCGGTGAAATTCCAAACGAACTTGGAGATAGCTGGTTCTCTCCGAAATCTCTTTAGGGGGAGCCTTGAGGAAAAGAATCGTGGAGGTAGAGCTACTGTTTGGACAAGGGGCCCGTCATGGGTTACCAACTTCAGATAAACTCCGAATGCCATAGATTTATACTCAGGAGTCAGACGATGAGTGATAAGATCCACCGTCGAAAGGGGAACAGCCCAGATCACCAGTTAAGGTCCCTAAATATATGCTAAGTGGAAAAGGATGTGGAGTTGCATAGACAACTAGGATGTTGGCTCAGAAGCAGCCACCATTTAAAGAGTGCGTAATAGCTCACTAGTCGAGTGATCCTGCGCCGAAAATGTACCGGGGCTAAGCATATTACCGAAACTGTGGATGTGCACTACGTGCACGTGGTAGGAGAGCGTTCTAAGGGCGGCGAAGTCAGACCGTGAGGACTGGTGGAGCGCTTAGAAGTGAGAATGCCGGTATGAGTAGCGAAAGACAGGTGAGAATCCTGTCCACCGAATGACTAAGGTTTCCTGGGGAAGGCTCGTCCTCCCAGGGTAAGTCGGGACCTAAGCTGAGGCCGAGAGGCGTAGGCGATGGATAACAGGTTGAGATTCCTGTACCAGTTGAATGCGTTTGAATGATGGAGGGACGCAGGAGGCTAAGCGAACCGCATGATTGGAAGAGTGCGGCCAAGCAACAAGTCAGTAACTGAGTCAAATGCTTAGTTGCGGGTTGACAAGTTGTGATGGGGAGTGAAATTTTAGTAACGAAGTCGCTGATGTCACACTGCCGAGAAAAGCTTCTAGTGAGTATTCAACTGCCCGTACCGCAAACCGACACAGGTAGTCGAGGAGAGAATCCTAAGGTGAGCGAGAGAACTCTCGTTAAGGAACTCGGCAAAATGACCCCGTAACTTCGGAAGAAGGGGTGCTGGCCGCAAGGCCAGCCGCAGTGAAAAGGCCCAGGCGACTGTTTATCAAAAACACAGGTTTCTGCAAAATCGTAAGATGAAGTATAGGGGCTGACGCCTGCCCGGTGCTGGAAGGTTAAAAGGATGGGTTAGCTTCGGCGAAGCTCAGAATTGAAGCCCCAGTAAACGGCGGCCGTAACTATAACGGTCCTAAGGTAGCGAAATTCCTTGTCGGGTAAGTTCCGACCCGCACGAAAGGCGTAACGATCTGGGCACTGTCTCAACGAGAGACTCGGTGAAATTGAAATCCCTGTGAAGATGCAGGGTACCCGCGACAGGACGGAAAGACCCCATGGAGCTTTACTGTAGCTTGATATTGAGTGTTTGTACTGCTTGTACAGGATAGGTAGGAGCCATAGAAAGCGGAACGCTAGTTTCGCTGGAGGCGTTGGTGGGATACTACCCTTGCATTATGACCACTCTAACCCGCAGCACTGAACGTGCTGGGAGACAGTGTCAGGTGGGCAGTTTGACTGGGGCGGTCGCCTCCCAAAAGGTAACGGAGGCGCCCAAAGGTTCGCTCAGAATGGTTGGAAATCATTCGCAGAGTGTAAAGGCACAAGCGAGCTTGACTGCGAGACAGACAGGTCGAGCAGGGACGAAAGTCGGGCTTAGTGATCCGGTGGTTCCGCATGGAAGGGCCATCGCTCAACGGATAAAAGCTACCCTGGGGATAACAGGCTTATCTCCCCCAAGAGTCCACATCGACGGGGAGGTTTGGCACCTCGATGTCGGCTCATCGCATCCTGGGGCTGTAGTCGGTCCCAAGGGTTGGGCTGTTCGCCCATTAAAGCGGTACGCGAGCTGGGTTCAGAACGTCGTGAGACAGTTCGGTCCCTATCCGTCGCGGGCGTAGGAAATTTGAGAGGACCTGTCCTTAGTACGAGAGGACCGGGATGGACATACCGCTGGTGTACCAGTTGTTCCGCCAGGAGCACCGCTGGGTAGCTATGTATGGACGAGATAAACGCTGAAAGCATCTAAGTGTGAAACTCGCCTCGAGATGAGATTTCCCATTCCCTTCGGGGAAGTAAGACCCCACAAAGATGATGTGGTAGATAGGATGGAAGTGGAAGTGCAGTGATGCATGGAGCGGACCATTACTAATCGGTCGAGGACTTAACCAAGGAAAGCGGTTAGGTTTGTTGGTGAGGTTAGATATTGTTTAGTTTTGAGAGCGCAAGCTCTCGTCTCAGAAGAGACGAAGTGTGGTGATGATGGCTTGAAGGATACACCTGTTCCCATGCCGAACACAGAAGTTAAGCTTCAACACGCCGAAAGTAGTTGGGGGATCGCTCCCTGCGAGGATAGGACGTTGCCACGC
>NZ_CANCWN010000063.1:0-2384 GCF_947381485.1 Limosilactobacillus avium
GTATTTGAACTCACGGCCACTCAAATGTTTGAACTGGCGATCACCAATTGAGATCTTCTTGCTTAATCTACGTCACTAAATTTGTTCAAGTTATTTATTGCAATCTGCCACATTGTGGCAATAATGGCAAGGAAAATACAAATTAAAACAAATAGGAATATCCAAAGCTTAGCAATCCAGCGCCACCATGTTGTGATATTTATATGTGCAATGGCAAGTGAACCCATCAGAATAGCACCTGTTGGCGTTAATCCGGTTACCCAACCAGTTGCAGCAGAGTAAGCAGTAATCATAACACTTTTATCAACGTGGGCCAGAACAGCGATTGATCCCATAATTCCCATGGTTGCGGCGGCTAATCCTGAACTAGACGGAATTAGGAACGACAATAATGGGAAGAATAAGAAAGCTAGAATAGCGAATAATGGCTTAGATAAACCGTTTAATGACATTTCACCCCAATGGAGGATGGTACCAGTGATCATACCGCTGTTCATGATAACTTGGAGACCACGCGCAACAGCAACGATCATTGCAACTGAGATTAAATCACTCATTCCTTTCATGAATGAATCAATAAAATCAGACTCTTTCATGTGGGAAGCAAACATAATAACAATTGACATTGTTAAGAATAACATTGTAATTTCGTTGAAGTACCAACTGCCTAATGGCGTCATATCTTGCCCAATTAGTTGACCTAAAAATGGAACGCTGATCAACCACTTAGCAAACTTATCAAAGAAAGTCCAACTACTATTAATACTTGACCACGGAATTAATCCGATAATCATAATGACGAAAGTAGCACAGAATAACCAGAGAACTCGTTTTTGTACTTTGGTTAATGGCTTAGCTTTTGCGGACCGTTCCTCAACATGGAATAACTTCATATCCCGATCACGGTTCTTATAAACAAGTGACTTAGTAGGATCTTTCTTAATCCGATCAGCATACCAAAGAACAAAAGCAATTGCGGCTGCGGTAACTAGGACCCAAAGGATAAACCGAGGAATTATTCCATCCCCTGGTGAGATCTTCACCATACCTGAAGCAACACCAATAGAGAATGGGTTAACAGTTGAACCTAAATCACCAACCCTGGTACTAATCATAATGATTCCAACGGCAACTAATGAATCATAACCAACACCCATCATAATTGGGATCAGTAACGGGAAGAAAGCTAATGTTTCCTCTCCCATACCATATGTAGAACCACCAAGGGAGAAGAGAATCATTAAAATTACAATCAATCTTTTTTCGTGACCCTTAGAGCTGTTAACGATTGCACTAATGCCGTCATCAAGTGCACCGGTTTTGTTAACTACTCCTAAGAATCCACCAATCACTAGAATGAACAAAGCAATTTGAATGGATCCTTCAGTTAGTTTATTACCGATCATTCCATAAATTGGCGCCATTAGGACATCCCAAATGCCTTGGGGATGAGGAACAATTGTATGGTAGGTTCCGCTAATAACATTTCCAGCTGAATTAGTTTCATACTTACCAGCGGGGATGATCCAAGTGAGGATCGCAACAATTACAATCAAGAACATTAAGATTGTAAACGCTGATGGCATATGTAACTTTCTAGTTTTCTTTGTTTCCAAATCATTCATGATGCTCACCTCATTTATTTAAAAAACTCTTGGGCAAGTTTGTAGTAGAAATCACAGGATTTATGGAAAACATCAAGGTCAATATTTTCATTAGTTTGGTGAGAAGTTTCATTACCTGGGCCTACTAGAGCAATACTAAAGTTACCTTTAGCATGAAGAAATTCAGACCCGTCACTAGCTCCAGCACAACCAACAGGCTCAATTTTGTCATCAAAAATACTGTCATGAACCTTCTGGATTAACTTAATTAACGGAGCATTCTTGTCACCAGGCATTGCTTCTTCTGGATAACTGTACTCAATGCTGAGCTTATAACCATCTTTTTGGTTCAATTCATTAATAATTCCCTCAAGAATATCGTAAACAACTTGGTTCGGATATTCAGGAATTGTTCTGATATTACCCATCATTTCAGCATGGGCTGGGATTGGTGCCTTTGAAAATTGTTAATTGGATAGTTCCAGCCTTCATTTTAACGACTGGCCGCGGTGAAATTTTAGCCTTACTAACTGGCTTACCTTTGGCTTTGAAAACGGGTGCTACAATATCATGCTTCTCTTCCATAAAGAAATCCTCCTGTACTGAATCTTATGTCTTCAGTATAGGGGGATTGGTCGACCGCGCCTAGACGTAAGCACACCATAACGACACGTCTATAAATTGTCAGCAGGAGCTCCTATATTGAAATCATCAGTAAGGAGGTCTTCTTTATGGAAGAAAAGCATGACATTGTAGCTTCAAAATTTTCAACCAAGCCAA
>NZ_CANCWN010000064.1:0-1976 GCF_947381485.1 Limosilactobacillus avium
TTACTTTTGTTTGTGGTTATTCAAAAGTCTATCACAAATGACTTTTTTATTTTTCTAACTTAATTTTACAAACCGCGGGACTAAAGAAAATAATCGCATCCAAATTCGGAACATCAATACCTTCCGTTAAGAATCGCACGTTTGATAAAATACGAGCCCGATTATCTTCTATATTATCGTCTGCTAACCAATCAATAGCCTCTTCTTTTTGTAGCGCATTTAGTTTTCCGTCAACATGTTTAATATCAACTTTAAAGCTTTCGGCAGACCTAGTATCAAGATATTCATTAACGACCTTTTCAAACTCTTCAGTAATTACTTTGGAATGCTTAATGTTATCGGTAAAGGCAATAGCTCGTTTCATAGGGGCACCTGTTATTTCTCCAGTTATACCATTTCGCTTCACCATTGCATTCCATACGCCAATTATTTTACCTATATCGTGAGGATCTAGCTGCTTCATTGCATTTTGCATATTTCTATTAACATATGACTCATTCACAGCTAAAACAACAACCTTATAGTCTGTCAAACGTCCCATCGAGACAGCTTTACCAAACCCTAGCCGATATATCTCCTCACCGTACCTTGCTGGGTCGTCCATAGAAAATACTTCAACATTATTTTTACTTGCCTTATGCTTAGCGCTCTCCATGTAAATTTTCGGAGTAGCAGTTTGATAAAGTCTAAGTTTGCTTTTTACGTTTTTATTAGAGTGAACTTCAGTAAATGCTGTGTCTTGTCCTAATTTGGCATATCCTGTTGTTCTGTGAGCCTCATCAGCAACAATTAAATCAAATTCGGGATACCCCACTTTTTGTGCCTCGTGAATCACATTGATTGACTGATATGTACTAAAAACTACCGTCATATCCTTGCCAAATTTAGAAGATAGAGATGCTTTGTAATTATTCATAAGTTGGTCAACATTAGTAGTTGGCTCGGCTCCAATATCTTTTGCCCCCAAATCGTCGTTATTTCTACTCTTCTTCTTATTTGCCTTACTATCTGACACAACCGAAAATGAGGTCATATGAATGCTGCTTGATATGTCATTGTTCCAATTAAACAAGGTTTGCGACAGCAGCTGAATACTTGGCACTAAATAAAGCACATTAAATTTAGTTTTGCCTTGATCTTCCATTAATGCTTCAGCAATTTTAAGACTCGTAAATGTCTTGCCAGTTCCTGGAGCCATAATTAGCTTTCCACGATCATGTGTCTTAAAGTAGGCAACAGCTTTATTAATAGCAGTTGACTGATATGGAAATGGCGTCCTACCCTTTTTAGTTAAAAGGGTGTTCTCTTTAGCGAAGGAGAATTTTTGCCAGTCAATATTAGCGTGACGTAATTGTGATAAGCCAATACGCGTAATTGGCTTTGTATTATTTTCTAATGCTGCCTCCGCATTTCTATTCCATTCATCTGTTGAGGAAACAAGTAGTCCTGCTGAATAATAATCTTTTCCCATCTCAGCTACAAAAGAGTTAATAGTGGCCTTACCCACTTTTCCTTTGTAGTATTTGGCCTGAACCGCTGTTAGATTTCCTGCATAATCACGAGCAACAATATCTACTCCTAAATCACGCTTAGGAATACCATATTTTTCAGGCACTTCATTTAACATCCACACATCAGAGAACTTCTGCTTATAGGTTGGCTCGTTTTTTAAGTATGCAACAACCATCTTTTCAAAGGCTGTTCCTCTGTCTCGCTGATTATCGAGATTGCTATCTATCTGATTTACTAGTTCGTCAAAAGTTGCCATTGCTTTTCTCCTAATCAATTATTGTTACTTATTATTATAGCAAGAGTAGGAGCTAATCATTTTGTGTCATCTGATGTTTCAACTTTTTTGTTTATTTGGTGGATTATAGAATGAAGTTAGCCACCTAATTAGTGGTAAATGCAAAAACGCCATTCGGCGTGACATCAGGTATCATATTAAGTGAATCAAACCTATATGAAAGGATGTC
>NZ_CANCWN010000065.1:0-1882 GCF_947381485.1 Limosilactobacillus avium
TGTGTGGTAACACCATTAAAGACCTTGATGGTTTTTTCTGTCCACTTAAATGTTCAACTTAAATTTTACAATCTGCCCTATGGAAGAAACACACGATATTGTGGCACCGTTTTTCAAAAGGCAAAAGTGAACCAGTCAGTAAGCCTAAATTTTCGCCGCGGCCGGTCGTTAAAATGAAAATTGAAAATGTCCAGCTGACATTTTTCAAGGGCGCCAATCCCAGCCTTGCGGCCGAGATTGCAAAGGTTGTGGTGCGCTATGCTCATTAACTGGCATGATCCCGATCATGTTTACCTAGTCTGTGGAAAGACTGACTTGCGTAAGGGAATCGATGGATTAGCAATGGTTGTCGCTGAGAATTATGGGTTGAAGTTATACAATAATTCACTTTTTCTGTTCTGTGGATCCCGCAATGATCGATTTAAAGGATTACTTTGGGATGGTGAGGGCTTTATCCTACTCTACAAACGCTTCGAAAATGGTCATTTGAGTTGGCCAAGATATAGTAACGAGGCCAAAGAGTTATCAGCCAAACAATTGGATTGGTTATTAAAGGGACTAAATCCATTACCAGTCCGTAAGATTAAAGCAGCACCACCAGGTACTTTTTATTAAATTAACCTCTGTTTAAAAGCGTTGTTCTTTGATATAATTACCGAAGAATAATTTAAAGGGAGGTGACGTACCATGGGTAAAAGCTTAGTAGAAGAAAATCACGAACTTAAGCAGCAGATCAAGGCTTTGAAGGAACAGGTTAACAAGTTGACGGCGATTATTAAGCTTCAACAAAACCAAATCTTTGGGAAAAAAACTGAAGTAATTGAGTCCGTGGTTGATGGTCAGCAATCACTATTTAGTGATGATGAACTAGATCAACTGCAAGATTCTAATGTTTCAATCACGGAAGTGATTGAAAAGAAGGAAAAACAAGTGGTGCGTCACCGGAAAGCTAAAGTTTCTGGTCAGCGGACCGCTTTTTTGGATAGCTTACCTCAAGTGGATAAGACGATACATTTAACTGATACGAATTGTCCAAAATGCCATGAACAGATGAAAAAGATTGGTAAGCATCTATATAGCCGCGAAGTCCGACTAAAGCCGGCCGAATTGTACTGCGCGAACCTATACCAAGAAAGCTATAAGTGTAATGACTGTGATGAGGACGGTAAAGACATTATCATTAGTAGTCAAATGCCACAATCATTATTGCCTCATAGTTATGTTTTCAGTAGTATTTTGGCTAAAGTAGCTGAGTATAAATTTGCCTTAGCATTACCTTTCCATCGACAGGTAAAATTGTGGCAAGCCGTTGGTTTGCCAGTTAGTGGCCGTCAACTCGCAACTAATATCATTACGGTTAGTCAAACCTATCTGAAACCAATATATGAACGATTAACTAAATTAATGCAGGATGAAAAAGTAATCCAGATGGATGAAACGCCGTTTAAGGTCATTGACGAAGCTAAGACTATCAGTTATTTTTGGGCAACAAGAACCACAACTGAGTTTAACCATCACAATATGGTAATCTTTCATTATCGCAATACACGATCAGGGAAAGTAATCGGTGATATCGTTGGGCAAAACTATCCGGGCTTTATCATGTGCGATGGATACGGTGGTTACAGTAACCATTTATATCCCAACGCCCACTTTGGCTCTTGTTTAGTTCATATCCGGCGGGAATTCATTCGAATTACTAAATTACTGAGTAAAAAGCAATTAAAATATTCGAAGGCTCTTCATGCGGTAAAACTTCTCGGGACCGTTTTTCATAAGGAAAACGGATTAATGTATCAAACTGAGGTAAGCACACCATAACGACACGTCTATAAATTGTCAGCAGGAGCTCCTATACTGAAATCATCAGTAAGGAGGTCTT
>NZ_CANCWN010000066.1:0-1712 GCF_947381485.1 Limosilactobacillus avium
GGTTGATCATTTTACCCAATTTCGTTAAGTTCAATGCCATTAAGGTTAATCCGACATCATTTTCCACAGCCCGTTGGCCGCGCAAATGAGTTCGGCGTACGCCAAAATCCCTCTTCATGCGACCAAAGACTGGTTCAACGTCGAACTTGCGTCGACGATAGATCATCTTACCTTCATCGCTTGAGAGGGTCTCTTTGACTTTTGCTTTGTAATAATTCCAAGTTGGATTAACCTGGATGTAGCGCTGACGCTTACCTGGCGTTTTAGCTAACTGATCTAACTCTTCTGATGATTGATGTGTGTCGGCACGATAGAGTTTAAGATCGCGCTTAAATCCATACTTATCAGTTCGTTTACTGTAGCGATAAAAACTGAAGCGAACGCCTAAATGATCAATATAGTAGTCATCTTCGGCATTGTACTGCCAATTCTGAGGTTTTGTTGGATCATTTTTGAACTTACGCTTCTGCTCTTTTTGATAGGTGGTGTATGGAATGAGTGGTTGCTTATCGAATTGGTCAAGCAGTGTTGTGTAATTATATTCACTACCGTAACCAGCATCAGCTACCACGTGTGTAAAGAAATCCAAGCCATGGAATTGCTTAAGAAATGGCACTAAAGTCCTAGTATCAGTAGGATTGGAAAATAAAGCATAATCAAGGACAAACTGATTATGCGTGGCAATCTGAAGATTATATCCGGGTTTGAGTTCTCGGTTCATCATCGGATCTTCTTTCATGCACATAAAAGTTGCGTCGTGGTCTGTTTTCGAAAAGCTATTTCGTCCTTGAAAAATATCTTCGACACGTTCATATTTTTTAGCCCGTGGAATTAAGTCTTCTCTCAGTTGACGACGAAGCTTCTTTAGAAAACGTCGCCGACGTTTTCTAACTGAACCACCTTTAATTATTTTCGGCTCCTGTTTAATGGCTTCGTCTAGATTAGTGATTTCTTTTTCCACTTCTTCAGCCATTAATTCCATACCGTCGATAGATTCAATCATTTCTGGTTTCATCTCTTTGATGACTTGCTTTTCTACTAACTCATCATAAATACTAGCCGTCTTTTCTCTCAACTTAGCGTGATACTTTTCTATTGCCCGACGCCAAGTAAACGAGTACTTATTAGCATCCGCTTCAACCTTAGTGCCATCAATAAAGACTGCATCATTTTGAATTAGCCCATGGTCCGTAAGAGCCATAGTAAAGTAAACAAAGGTACGTTTTATTAAGTTCCTGGCGTGCTCACTCCGTCGAAAGTTATTGATGGTATGGTAACTGTATGAATGATCACGGGCTAACCATCGCATTGGTAAGTTTTCTTCTAACAAGGTTTCTATTTTCCGGCCAGAATAAGTTTGACGAGAGTACGCAAACAACAGAATTTTTAACATCAGTGCAGGGTGAGAAAGTGGGCGGCCGGTGACGGCCACGTTCTCTTCTAACAAAACCTCTTGTGGAATGGAATCGACAAAAGTATCAATTAACCGAACCAGATGATTTTTTGGCACATTGTAGTCATAATTTAGTACGAATTCTGTTTGTCCCGTGATATAATTTTGATACATGAAAATCGCTCCTTTATGTTTGTTTTTAGGGGTAATTACATCATATCAGGAACGATTTCCTGTGTACATAAGAAGCCGGACGATGAACCAAGATTTGATTCATCGTCCGGCTTTCATTTTGGACTGAGAGTTTTTTCCCAGCCTC
>NZ_CANCWN010000067.1:0-1460 GCF_947381485.1 Limosilactobacillus avium
GATACCTGATGTCACGCCGAATGGCGTTTTTGCATTTACCACCAATTAGGTGGCTAACTTCATTCTATAATCCACCATAAGAAAATGGAAAGATATCGTCGAGCCCAAGAAAAAATCGAGTAGGAGATAATTGATTATTTCAATTACCGACCTCTCACACCACCGTACGTACGGATCCGTATACGGCGGTTCGACAATTTAATCACTTTTGAATTGACTGGAGCGTCTTAGACATATTCATAAGTCCGAGGCGTTCCAGTTTTCTGTTTGTTAGAGAATAATTTAGTGTCTTACTGTGTGCAGTCCGCCAGTAGCCCTTGCGGGTACTAGCGAAAGTATACGCATCTCGGTAAGGCAATCCTAACCTTCTCAAGTTAGTAATTTTCGTTTTAAGTTTCTTCCACTGTTTCCAGATGTATTGCCTAATCCGTGTCCTCAACCACTGGTCTAGGCGTCGGACAAAGCCTGTCAATTTCCCAATTGAGTAGTACTGAAGCCACCCACGCATTTTTCGATGAATTTCTTCAAACATTCTTGTCAGAGATATTCCACGATTACGTTTAGTTAATAACTTCAGCGCTTTCTTTACTCGTTGTTGCGATTGTTTAGCTGGACGGGCGTAGGCTCCATTGTGGTCTACGCCTAGCGAAAATCCAAGGAATTTCAGTCGCAAAGGACTACCAACTTTGCTCTTATCTGGATTTACTTTGACTTTTAGTTGCTTTTCGAGAAATATGGTAATGCTCTTCATTACTCTTTCTCCGGCTCGTTGACTTTTAACATAGATGTTACAATCATCCGCATAGCGCACAAAGTGATGACCACGTCTAGTCAACTCTTTGTCCAACTCATTTAGATAGATGTTCGCCAGTAGTGGTGACAATGGCCCTCCTTGTGGGGGTTCCTTTTTCACTTTTAGCGAAAAGCCCATGGTCTAAGACTCCGCTAGTTAGAAACTTACGAATGAGTCTTAGTGTCCATGGGTCATCAATATATTGTTGGAGATACTTAATCATCAAGTCATGATTAACGTTATCAAAATAGGCTTTTAGGTCTAAGTCGACAACTCTTCGATAGCCTTGATTATAAAGATCTACTACTTTTGCAATAGCGTCATGGGCCCCACGGTGGGGACGGAAGCCAAAACTATTATCAGAGAAAACACGCTCAAAGATAGGCGTAAGAATTTGGGCTACAGCTTGTTGAACCATTTGGTCCACCGCCGTTGGTAGATCTAAACCAGTAACTATTTTCAATGGTATCGATCATTTTCACTAACTGACTAGTTTCCTCAACATCATGAACTCGTAAAACACGACCGCCTCGCAAATACATTGCTGTCTCAGCAATCAATGTTACGCCGAGACGGTCTTCTTTTGCTAGAGGCAGATTGTAAAATTTAAGTTGAACATTTAAGTGGACAGAAAAACCCATCAAGGTCTTTAATGGTGTTACCTCAA
>NZ_CANCWN010000068.1:0-1288 GCF_947381485.1 Limosilactobacillus avium
CTCAAAACTAAACAAAGTTTCAACTAATGTGTAGGTTCCGTTTTATTCCTTAGAAAGGAGGTGATCCAGCCGCAGGTTCTCCTACGGCTACCTTGTTACGACTTCACCCCAGTCATCTGCCCTGCCTTAGGCAGCTCCCTCCAAAATGGTTAGGCCACTGACTTTGGGCATTGCAAACTTCCATGGTGTGACGGGCGGTGTGTACAAGGCCCGGGAACGTATTCACCGCGGCATGCTGATCCGCGATTACTAGCGATTCCGACTTCGTGCAGTCGAGTTGCAGACTGCAGTCCGAACTGAGACCGGCTTTAAGAGATTTGCACACCCTCGCGGGTTAGCTGCTCGTTGTACCGGCCATTGTAGCACGTGTGTAGCCCAGGTCATAAGGGGCATGATGATCTGACGTCGTCCCCACCTTCCTCCGGTTTGTCACCGGCAGTCTCACTAGAGTGCCCAACTGAATGCTGGCAACTAGTAACAAGGGTTGCGCTCGTTGCGGGACTTAACCCAACATCTCACGACACGAGCTGACGACGACCATGCACCACCTGTCATTGCGTCCCCGAAGGGAACGCCTAATCTCTTAGGTTAGCGCAAGATGTCAAGACCTGGTAAGGTTCTTCGCGTAGCTTCGAATTAAACCACATGCTCCACCGCTTGTGCGGGCCCCCGTCAATTCCTTTGAGTTTCAACCTTGCGGTCGTACTCCCCAGGCGGAGTGCTTAATGCGTTAGCTGCGGCACTGAAGGGCGGAAACCCTCCAACACCTAGCACTCATCGTTTACGGCATGGACTACCAGGGTATCTAATCCTGTTCGCTACCCATGCTTTCGAGCCTCAGCGTCAGTTGCAGACCAGACAGCCGCCTTCGCCACTGGTGTTCTTCCATATATCTACGCATTCCACCGCTACACATGGAGTTCCACTGTCCTCTTCTGCACTCAAGTCGCCCGGTTTCCGATGCACTTCTTCGGTTAAGCCGAAGGCTTTCACATCAGACCTAAGCAACCGCCTGCGCTCGCTTTACGCCCAATAAATCCGGATAACGCTTGCCACCTACGTATTACCGCGGCTGCTGGCACGTAGTTAGCCGTGACTTTCTGGTTGAATACCGTCACTGCATGAACAGTTACTCTCACGCACGTTCTTCTTCAACAACAGAGTTTTACGAGCCGAAACCCTTCTTCACTCACGCGGTGTTGCTCCATCAGGCTTGCGCCCATTGTGGAAGATTCCCTACTGCTGCCTCCCGTAGGAGTATGGACCGTGTCTCAGTTCCATTGTGGCC
>NZ_CANCWN010000069.1:0-1278 GCF_947381485.1 Limosilactobacillus avium
AACGTGACGCTTTACCACGATGGCCAAAAACAAGCAAGCGGTAAGTCCAGTGAGGTGCTTGGTAACCCATTCAAGTCCCTCTCCTGGCTAGTTGGTAAACTGGCGGAACAAGGAAAGGGGTTCCGCACTGGTCAGTTAGTTTCTTCCGGGACTTTCCTTCTCCCACCGCACTTAACCAAGGGAGTCTGGACCGCAAAGTTTGACCACGGCTTCGGTGACGTAACCGTTAACGTTAATGATTAATTAGTGAAACTGGGTATTAATTGAAAGGAAGTTTTTATTATGACACGTAAAGTAGCAGTATTTGGAATGGGACACGTTGGTGCAACGGTTGCTCACTACTTGGTTGCTGGTGGTTTCACAGATGATTTGGCACTTTATGATACAAATGAGGCTAAGGTTAACGCTGACGCCCTTGACCTCCGGGACGCCATGGCCAACCTGCCATACCACACCAACTTAACCGTCAATGATGATTCACAGCTTGCTGATTGTGACGTGGTTGTGTCTGCTTTGGGTAAGTCAAAGCTCGTTGATACTCCGGACCACGACCGGTTTGCAGAATTTAAGTTTACCCGCACCCAGGTGCCGTTGGTCGCTAAGAAACTTGTTGACAACGGTTTCCACGGCAAACTGGTGGACGTCACTAACCCGTGTGATGTCATCACATCAATGTACCAGAAGTTAACTGGCCTGCCGAAGGAGCACGTGCTGGGGACGGGGACCCTCCTTGATTCCGCACGGATGCGTGCCTGCGTTGGTGAGGCCCTCCACGTTGACTCACGTTCAGTTGTTGGTTTCAACCTTGGTGAACACGGAAACTCACAGTTCACCGCCTGGTCAACTGTTCGGGTACTGGGAAAGCGCGTTCTAGACCTAGCCAAGGAACGGGGACTGGACCTGGCTGACATCGAAGAACACGCCCGTCAAGGTGGTTACCTGGTTTATCAAGGAAAGAAGTACACCAACTATGGGGTAGCAACCGCGGCAGTGCGGTTAACTAATGCCCTCTTGAGCGATGCGCGGACTGAAATGCCGGTTTCCAACTACCGCGAAGAATACGGAACCTACCTATCATATCCCGCAGTTGTTGGTCGCGATGGGGTAGTTGAGCAACTCCACCTGGACTTAACTGATGAGGAAAAGGACAAGCTGGCCACTTCTGCAAAGTACATCAAGGAACGGCTTAAGGCAGAAGAAGAACGGGCTGCCAAGGCAAACAAATAGTAAATAACTTTATAAACAACTTAAATCCGATTCTTCCTGATAATTTCTTTC
>NZ_CANCWN010000070.1:0-1178 GCF_947381485.1 Limosilactobacillus avium
TCCTGTACTGAATTTTATATTTTCAGTATAGGAGGATTGGCTGACCATGCCTAGACGTGTCGTTATTGACTGCTTACTGCTTACTTTTCAATACGTGTCGTTATGGTGTGCTTACCTAAAAAGGGACCGACCCTAACCGTAATTGGTTAGGGCCGGTCCCTTTCTTATGCGTTGCGCGGTGGTAAATTAATTACCTTAGTCTTCGCGCTTCTTCTTCAGACCGAGCAAGCCGAGGAAGGCTACGCCCAGCCCACTCAACATTGCCCACGTAGCTGGTTGGTCCCCAGTCTGTGGCAAGTGTTGTTGTGCTTGTTGCTTAGTTGCGGTTTGGTTCGTTGACGTTGCGCCCTTCGTTTGGCCACCATTGGTCCCAACACCTGGCTTCATCGCCGAGCCAGTAGTCGCTTCAGTCACGTGCTTGTGCAGGTTTGCCTGCAGCGTGGTCGTGCTACCGTCCGCAAAGGTAACTTGTACGTTCCCGGCGGTATCAACCGTGATCGTCGCAATTGGGGCCGTTGGGTTGGTCGTCCGAATTGCTTCCTTGACTTGGTCTTGTTCGGCTTGCGTCAAGTGGTTCGGATCAACCACGTCGACCGCTTGCCCAGGGTTCAGTGGGTATTTATCCGCATCCGTCTTGACCGTTACCAAGTCGTGACCTGAAATCGTATTCGTGGAGCCATCCGGGTACGTGATGGTCGTCGTCCCATCGTCACCGACCGTGACCTTCGTCCCATCCGGCAGGTTCGAGTTCGCTTCGTCAACCTTGTCCTTAACGGCGTTCTTTTCATTGTCCGTTAACTTGGTTGGGTCATCAACCTTCACCTTGTCACCGCCTGGTACGTTTGGCGTGTTCTTATCAGCGTCACTCTTGCCTTCAATGACCTGGTCACCTGGGATCGTGTCCTTCGAGCCATCTGGGTAGGTGACCGTTACATCACCGTTGTCACCGACCGTGACCTTGCTACCTTCTGGCAGCGTCGACTTGCCATTCTCATCCTTGTTGGCGTCTTTAATGGCTTGTTCAACATCGGACTTTTCATCTTCCGTTAACTTGTTCGGGTCATCGACCTTCACCTTGTCGCCCGGTACCTTCGGTTCGTTCTTGTCAGCACTCTTCTTTGCTTCAACCAGCTTATCGCCTGTGATTGTGTCGACTGACTTGTCTGGGTAGGTAATTG
>NZ_CANCWN010000071.1:0-1146 GCF_947381485.1 Limosilactobacillus avium
AGTTAAGCTTCAACACGCCGAAAGTAGTTGGGGGATCGCTCCCTGCGAGGATAGGACGTTGCCACGCATTCATGGAGAGTTGTCCGAGTTGGCCGAAGGAGCAGCATTGGAAATGCTGTATACGGGTTAAAGCCTGTATCAAGGGTTCGAATCCCTTACTCTCCGTTGAGATGACCCGTTAGTCAAGTGGTTAAGACACCAGCCTTTCACGCTGGTATCGTGGGTTCAAATCCCGCACGGGTCATTTTTGGAGGATTAGCTCAGTTGGGAGAGCGTCTGCCTTACAAGCAGAGGGTCACAGGTTCGAGCCCTGTATCCTCCATTAACAACTAAATAGTTGTTACACCCATACACAGGATGGCTCGGTAGCTCAGTTGGTAGAGCAACGGATTGAAGCTCCGTGTGTCGGCGGTTCGATTCCGTCCCGCGCCACTTTATGGAGGAGTAGCGAAGTCTGGCTAAACGCGATGGACCGTAAATCCATTCCTTCGGGTTCGGTGGTTCGAATCCACTCTCCTCCACTTTATAGGGATATAGTTAAACGGTATAACTACGGTCTCCAAAACCGTCATTGTGGGTTCGATTCCTACTATCCCTGCTTAACTGAATATTTTGGCGGTATTGGTGAAGTTTGGTTAACACACCGGTTTGTGGGTCCGGCACGCGTGGGTTCAAATCCCACATACCGCCCTTATGGGTTGGACATGTTTATCCTGTTCAACTTTAACTATTTGGTGGTATAGCCAAGTGGTAAGGCAGAGGTCTGCAAAACCTTTATCATCGGTTCAAATCCGATTACCACCTTTTAGTTAGCTGATGCCTCTGTGGCGGAATTGGCAGACGCGCTGGACTCAAAATCCAGTTCCCGTTGAGGGAGTGTGGGTTCGACCCCCACCGGAGGCATTTGTTTATCGATATTCAGCTAAACTATAAAGCACGGCATTGCTTGTTATTATGAGCATTGTCGTGCTTTTAGTTTTTTACAATTATTTAACTGGTACATCATTTGTACAGCAAAAATAGTAAGCACACCATAACGTAAGCACACCATAACGACACGTCTATAAATGTAAGCAGTCAATAACGATACGTATTGAAAACAAATGAAAAAGGCGTGAACCACGGCTTCTTGTGGTTCACGCCCTT
>NZ_CANCWN010000072.1:0-1123 GCF_947381485.1 Limosilactobacillus avium
GTGTTCAAAGCAGCTTCAGCCTTTTCAGCTTCCTTTTCAGCATTAGCAACGTTTTGTTCTGCATCTTCTACAGAACCAGCTTCGCTTGCCTTCTTGGCAGCGTCAGTTTCAGCGTTTTCTGCATCGTCAAATGCCTTTTGTGCGTCAGCAACGGCCTTCTTAGCAGCGTTGTAGTTGTTGATAGCAGTAACGTTTGCTTCGTGAGCAGTAGCTAAGTCAGCTTCAGCCTTAGTTTGGGCAGCCTTAGCTTCTTCAAGCTTTTGGCCGGCAGCGTTAGCAGCAGCTTGGGCGTCAGAAGCAGCCTTGTTAGCCTTTACCAGAGCGTCAGAAGCAGTGGTGTAGGTTTGGCCAGCAGCGTTAGCCTTTTGTTGAGCAACAACGGCAGCGGAGTTAGCAGCTTCAGCAGCGCTCTTAGCAGCAGTGTAAGCAGCATCAGCGGCGTTAGCGTTAGAGGAAGCAGCGTCAGCAGCCTTCTTAGCAGCGGAGTAAGCAGCAGTAGCGCTAGTAACGTTAGCGGAAGCACTGGCAAGGGTAGCGTTAGCGTTGCTCAAGTTTTGAGAAGCAGTAGCGGTGTTGTCAGTGATTTGCTTAGCTTGGCTAGTCAGTTGGTTAGCTTCGGAAACCGCAGCCTTAGGGTCAGTAGTGTTGCTGGAAGCAGGAACAGGGTTTTCAGCGTCGCTCTTAACAGCAGCGGAGTTAGTAGCAATAGCGCTGGAGTTAGCAGCGTTAGCACTAGTAACCTTAGCATTAGCTTCAGAAACGGCGTCAGAAGCTACATCAGAGGTAGCGTTGGAAGTAGCGCCTGAAGTTGCTCCAGAAGTAGCAGTAGAAGTTGCACCTGAAGTAGCAGCGGAACCGTTGTTAGCGTCGCTAGCAGTAGAGGTAGAAGTAATAGGTGCACCAGATTGAGCATCGGCGGAAGCGGTATTGTTAACGTTAGACAGAGTCAAACCAGCCAAAACGGCGGTAGTAGCAAGGCCGGCGAAGACGATGTTCTTCTTAGCCTTGTACATCTTGTAATGCAATGCATTATTCTTCATAAAAGAATCCCCCTATAAAAAATAAAATAATTAAGTATATATAGCCCAGAAATCAATTATGTTCGATTAGATAATAGAATTCC
>NZ_CANCWN010000073.1:0-1112 GCF_947381485.1 Limosilactobacillus avium
GTCCGAACATAATTTAATTCTAAGCTATAAAACTAATTAAGTTAATTAGAATTCACGCTTCTTAGCAGCGAGGCCAAGACCGAACATTGCAGCAGCAGCACCAAGGGCAACGACAGCCGCACTGTTTTCGTTACCAGTTTGGGCCAGAGTAGCGTTAGTGTTGTTGTTCCTGTTGGCAGTTGCTACAGTAGCAGCAGGGTCCTTAACAGCAGCGCCGTTGTTAACAGCACCATTGTTAGCACCGCCATTTACAACACCGTTGTTACCATTAGCAGCACCGTTGTTAGTAGCACCATTGTTGGTGTTGCCGTTGTTAGTGTTGTTGTTTTGGTTACCATTGTTGTTATTGTTGTTACCGTTGTTGCCATTGTTGTTTTGGTTCCAGTCAATGTTCTTCAGTAAGTCTTGGGCTTGTTGAAGAAGTTGGGAAGCCTTAGCAGCGTTAGCAGCAGCTTCGTTAACAACCTTTTGAGCGGCTTCAACGTTAGCTTGAGCGTCCTTCAGGTTTTGGTTAGCAGTCAGAACTTCTTGGTGAGCAGCTTCAACAGCTTCGTCAGCCTTAGTCAGAGCGTTTTCAGCATCGTCGTAAGCCTTAGTAGCAGTAGCCAGCTTGTCGTTGGCAGCCTTAGCAGCTTCGTCAGCCTTAGTTTCAGCGTTCCGTGCTTCGTCAAAGGCAGCTTGAGCCTTGTTGAAGGCTTCTTGAGCCTTAGCTTGAGCGTCGTCAGCAGCGGTTTCAGCGTTGCGTGCGTCATCGAAGGCCTTTTGAGCAGCAGCTACGTTAGCCTTAGCAGTCTTAACAGCATCAGCAGCAGCCTTGTAGTTGTTCCGCGCAACAATTACTTCGTGTTGAGCAGCCTTAAGGTTGTTTTGAGCATCGTTCAATGCCTTACCAGTCTTAAGAACATCAGCTTGAGCATCAAGGTATGCTTGGTGAGCCTTCTTAGCAGTAGCCAGACCGTTGTTAGCAGCAGTCAGGTTGTTTTCAGCTTCGTCAGCTACGCCTTGAGCGTTCTTAACAGCCTTGTTAGCTTCGTTAGCCTTGTTACCTGCTTCGTTGGCAGTCTTTTGTGCGTCAAGGTATGCTTGGTGAGCAGCCTTGTAAGCAGCAGCAG
>NZ_CANCWN010000074.1:0-1101 GCF_947381485.1 Limosilactobacillus avium
GATAGTGATTCATCCAGTTATTGGTCGCTATAATCTGGGCACTACTATAATCATTAATAGCTTGGCCCTTAGTAATCTCCTTCCGGAGAAAACGATTATTGATTTCATTGGATCCGCGTTCCCAAGGGGAATACGGATCAGCATAGAAAACATGGTCATGAACTCGCGTTAACTCACTAAATTCAGAACCATTATCAGAAGTAATTGTTTTAAAAATGCGATAGTAAGCATTCTTGCCAAGCTTCTGACGTAACTCAACAAAAAAATGATTCACTGCATATGCAGTTTTACTGGTAATTTTTCTCGTAATATTAACCCGTGAAAAACGATCAGTCATTACTAGAACAACGCTATCCTTGCCATCTTTATGACCTTGAATAGTGTCTAGTTCCCAATGACCAATTTCGGACCGTTGGTCCGCATCCTGTGGACGTTGAGCAATGTTAGGTCCTAAGCACTTTTTGGCTTGTGGATGAGATTGATGGTGTTTACGTTTAGTTTTCTCAAAAAGGTCCAAGTTAGACGTACGGAATACACCATCATTAATCCACTGATACAGAGTCACAACAGACTTAGGGATCAGTGAATCATCACTCATCAAATCACGTGCCTTATAAATAGCTGCTTGAGGAGAGTAACGATGCTCATCGAATTCACCAAGCATTAATTGGTCGGCCAATTGTAAAAAACGCTTTGAGCGGTAATATAAACGAGGACGACCGGACCGTTGGTGGCATTTAAGATAAATATTCTGACCAGCTTCATAACTGTAGATGTGATAAGGGTAATCGTAAGTCTTACCATTGAATTTTTGACGACGAATTTGGCGAACTGTACCACGTTTAAGCTCATTATTAATGGTTTGGTGGTTCACTCCTAATTGACGACCGATTGCGCGATTGGAAAGTCCTTGCGATTTTAAAGTCGCAATCATCACTCGCTCTTCTTTAGTAAGGTGTGCATATTTGCGATGAGTGGCCAAAAGGTTAGTGGGCATGGTATCATTTAAGTGCGTCATTTGACGGACATCCTTTCATATAGGTTTGATTCACTTAATATGATACCTGATGTCACGCCGAATGGCGTTTTTGCATTTACCAC
>NZ_CANCWN010000075.1:0-1097 GCF_947381485.1 Limosilactobacillus avium
GCATCTTTCTCATATTATTTTAATTTTATCCTTGATTTTCTCATAAACAGATGATATTCTACAAACAATCAATTGAAACAAATAAACGACGTTGATCGAGAACAGCGAGTATCACTGATTGCAGAGAGCTGATGGGTGGTGTGAATCAGTAGGAAGTGGTACTTAGCTAATCACTCGTGAGTTGTATGTCGAACGACTTTTCAAGTAGAACGTACTGGTAGCACCCATTATCGTGCCGACTAATATCCATTTATCGGATGTTGGTTAAGGCGGCTTTTAGCCGTAAAGAAAGGTGGTACCACGTTTAAAAGCGTCCTTTTTAACTCTTAGTTAGCGAGTTAAAAAGGACGCTTTTCGCGTTTTACTAAACATTTAAGGTGGTGATGAACATGTCAGACAGCGACATTATTAACATTAATAAAACATTAGAAAAATATAAATTTAAACGAAAAAAGAAGTCAGTCGTCGTTAACGAATCGTAGGGTTGACTCCCCAAAAAGGTAACAGCGACTGACCTCTATGGAGGATATTATGACTAAAGAAAATGTTACCTTAAACGCAAAACAAGAATCATTCGCTCAAGCACTTTTTAACGCCTACCAAAGCCACCAGCCATTAAAGATGGCCGACTGGGATGGCGTTGTAACAGATGATGACACGGCATACGCAGTGCAGGACCGGTTCGCCGCCCTTAAAAAACTTCCGACTGGTGGATACAAGGTCTCACTGACGAGTAAGGAAACGCAGGATATGTTTGATTCTGACTGTCCACTATATGGCCAACAAGTCGACAGTCACTTTCTTCCTTCACCCGCACTTCTGTCACTTAAAAAGCAAACAATGGATCCACTGCTTGAGGTGGAACTTGGCTTCCGCGCTACTGAAGACCTAAAGCCAGATGATAGTTTGGAAGACCTCCTTCACAAGACGACCGTTTGCGGGACCGTTGAATTGCCTGACTGCCGTTTTGCTGACTGGTTCCCCGACCTCAACAAGTTTAACGTAATGAGTGATTGCGCGGTCGGTGGGTTCGTCGTCTATGGCCTGGAACGTCCGGCTGATGAGGTGTTTGACACGGTCGAAGATGCCGCCAACGT
>NZ_CANCWN010000076.1:0-1094 GCF_947381485.1 Limosilactobacillus avium
TGAGGTAACACCATTAAAGACCTTGATGGGTTTTTCTGTCCACTTAAATGTTCAACTTAAATTTTACAATCTGCCAATTTGAAAACCGGCCTTTTTACAACGTAAGGCTGCATCACCAAATTTTTCCACTAGGGAATGAATTTCATCAATTGTTAATGCACGCGGTAATTTTGCACCATGTTGATACCAAGGCTCATAAGTTACTGGTGAAGCAGCAACTACGTCCTCGCTTCCAACAAAACCAGCGTCACGACCGGGGTGAGCAATCTGCATTCCAGCTACTGCCCCATTTAGTTTGACAGCATCGGCTAGGCGAGATAATCCAGGAATAAAACGATCATCATCAGCTCGCAACCCGCAAGATGTCATAGCAACAGGAGTAACGTTATCCATAAAAATTAGACCAGCACCGCCCTTAGCTGCTTGTGCATATGCCTTAATTTGATCCTCACTTACAGAACCATCAGGATTACCAAGGTATGTGCCCATAGAATTGCGAACAATCCGATTTTTTATCTCCACGTTACCTATCTTCCCATGCCTAAATAACTTTGGGAAATATTGATTTTTCATCGTATAGTCCTCCTTGTCATTAACTTGTATCCGCTTACCTCTCTAGTATGTTATACTTTGAACAAGTATACAATCAGCGGTCTTAGTAAAGAAGTTGCATAAGCAACTATTGATTAAGAAAGGTTGCAAAAATAATGACTGAAGATATTCGAAGAATTAAAACAAAAGAGAATATTCAAAATACTTTTATTAATATAATGGCAGAACAAGACCTTGAAAAAATTACTGTAAAAGCAATTACATCTCGTGCACGGATAAATAAAAGGATAAATAAAAGCACTTTTTATCGAAATTACGCAGATAAATACGATCTTTTTTATAGTATTATTAGCAATTTATTAAGAGAATACAAAGCTACTCTTTCCCCTGATTTTTTTGAATTAGTAAGCATCGGATCTATTGCCGCAATTGAAAAGGCGATAAATCCAATTATTGATTTTTTTGATCCTGAAATGTCAAATTAAGTTAGAAAGAAACTAACTGTGCGTCTGTGATATTCTCCATGAATACCTCAATGGGTG
>NZ_CANCWN010000077.1:0-1075 GCF_947381485.1 Limosilactobacillus avium
TTCTTTTGATTAGGGATACTCAAAAGTCTATCACAAATGGCTTTTTTGTTTTTCTAACTTAATTTTACAAACCGGGACACAAAAATAATATACTTAACCTCCAGTTTTTTAAATAATATTTTTATTCTGTCCAAATAGAGTGTACTTCAATGACACATGCAGAGTTACAATGTCATCAACAATTCCAGTGTAACAATTACTGTAACATTTATGTTGAAGGGATGTTAGGAAATATGGCGTTAATATTCTATGCTCGTGTTAGTAGTAAAGATCAAAATTTAGAACGACAAATATACAGAGCCAAGCAAGTGAAAGCGAATAAAGTGTTTGTTGATAAAAAGAGTGGTAAAAATATAGAACGATCAGGTCTTCAAGAAATGTTCAATTACATAAGAGAGGGAGACACAATAGAAATAGTCAGCCTAGATAGGTTGAGTAGGAATTATAACGACATCAAAAAGTTAGTCCAAGTGCTTAAAGAGAAAAAAGTCAAACTATTAGTAGATGATTTACCCATAACACATACAGGAAATGATTTAGTGGACAACTTTCTTCTGGACATGATGATTGGCCTAATGGGATTCGTTGCCGAAAATGAAAGGCAAAAAATTCGAGAACGGCAACGTCAAGGAATAGAACGTGCTAAGCAAAAAGGAAAGTATAAAGGGAGAGCAAAGAAATATTCACCAAACTCTACAAGTAGAGAAGGTAGGCTTGTATATCAAGGAGTTGTGAATGACTATAAAACTGACAACTACGAAACTAAAGTACAGCTAGCCAATAAGTATGGTATATCGAGGCAACAAGTATATAGGATCTTGTCAACCATTAACCAGTGAATAAGTAACAGGTGCTAACACACCTGGGGCATACCCATGTATGTAATAACTTGTGATTGAGCCTTAAATGTTGGTATATCAAGGTTCTTGTAAGGTGAAACTACCCGCAGTTTTTTACAATGATGCGGTATAATTTAGTCTTTATCTCATTTTTTCTATACCCGGTTTGTAAAATTAAGTTAGAAAAACAAAAAAGCCATTTGTGATAGACTTTTGAGTATCCCTAATCAAAAGAA
>NZ_CANCWN010000078.1:0-1073 GCF_947381485.1 Limosilactobacillus avium
CCCGGTTTGTAAAATTAAGTTAGAAAAACAAAAAAGCCATTTGTGATAGACTTTTGAGTATCCCTAATCAAAAGAAAGGTAATCACAAATGACCTACAAACATCTTACCACACGTGAATTAACTCTCATAGCTGAATTTTATCGTCAAGACACTCGAGCTTATCAAGTTGCTAAATCACTAAAGCGTAGTGCTGAAACAATTTATCGAGTTTATCGTTACTTGGATACGGGTAAGACAATTACGCAGTATTTAAAGCAGTACCAACAGAATAAGCGCCGTTGTGGTCGTAAACCAATGACGTTACCTGATGATGAAGTAAGTTACATTACCAAGCAAGTTAGCCAAGGTTGGACGCCAGATACCATTATTGGTCGGTCAGAGGAGAAAATCAGTTGTAGTATGCGGACACTTTATCGCATGTTTGCCCGTGGTCAATATGACTTTGATATTACGCAGTTACCAATGAAAGGTAACCGTCATCCAAATGGCTACGTTGAACGACGTGGGAAAGCTGGCCATCTTGGTCGCAGTATTTACCAACGTTACCGCGATTTTCCACATTACCAACATGAATTTGGTCATTTAGAAGCTGATACGGTTCAAGGGAAAGCTCACCATGGCGCTGTGATGACCCTAGTAGAACGAATCTCAAAAGTTGAGATTGTCTTGAATGTCCATCACAAAACAGCTGAGAGTGTGAACTATTATTTGGATCAGTGGCTATCAAAACAGCCTCGTCATCTTTTTAAGTCCATCACCTTTGACAACGGTAAGGAATTTGCGGGCTGGCGTGAGATTGCCAATAAGCATGATATCCAGACATACTTTGCGGAAGTTGGTGCGCCTAATCAGCGAGGGTTAAACGAAAACACCAACGGTATTCTTCGTCGTGATGGTCTGAGTAAAAAGAAAGACTTCCGTAATCTTCCGGATGAATTAGTTACTCAGCTAATGTCATACCGAAACAATATTCCACGGAAGTCGCTACATTATCGCACACCCATTGAGGTATTCATGGAGAATATCACAGACGCACAGTTAGTTTCTTTCTAACTTAATTTGACATTTCAGG
>NZ_CANCWN010000079.1:0-1067 GCF_947381485.1 Limosilactobacillus avium
CCCGGAATGTCAATTTAAATTAGAAATTGGTCATCTGTAATATACTTCATGAATACTTCCAAAGGTGTTTGATAATTAAGTGATTTGCGTGGAATGTTATTACGGCGTGTCATAATTTGCTGGATTAATTCATCAGGTAGTGAGCGAAAATCCATGCCTTTCTTTAGTCCATCACGCCGAATAATACCATTATTGTTTTCGTTTAACCCCCGTTGATTGGGAGCACCAACTTCTGCAAAGTAGGCACTAATATCATGCTTATTAGCGATCTCACGCCATTCCGCAAACTCTTTACCATTATCAAATGTGATGGACTTAAAGAGGTGCCGTGGTATTTTGGCAAGCCATTGGTCAAGGTGAGTGTTAACACATTCGGCAGTACGATGATGAATGTTAAGAATGATTTCAACTTTGGAGAGCCGTTCAACCAGAGTCATGACTGCGCCGTGATGCTTACTTCCTTGAACGGTATCAGCTTCTAGGTGACCAAATTCGTTACGATAGTTAGGATAATCGTTATATCGCTCATCGATATTGCGACCTAATTGTCCAGTTCGTCCTCGGCCGCGTGTTTCAACGTAACCATTAGGATGACGACGCCCTTTCATTGGCAATTGACGGACATCAAACTCGCCACGCTTGAACATCCGATATAAGGTCCGCATACTACAGCTAATATGATACTCGTTACGACCAATGATGGTATCTGGTGTCCAGCCAGCGTTGACTTGCTTTTGAATATATTTTCGTTCATCTTTCGGTAGAGTAATTGATTTACGACCGCATTTAGCCTTTTGAAGACGGTAATGTTCCTGATATTGAACGATAGTTTTTCCTTGATTCAGAAAACGGTAAACACGATAGATAGTTTCAGCACTCCGTCGTAAAGCACGTGCAGCAAGGTAAGCCTTGGTGCCTTGTTTCCAAAAATGATATATAAAGGTCAGTTCTTGTGTGTTAAGATGCTTATAGGTCATTTGTGATGTTCCTTTACTTTTGTTTGTGGTTATTCAAAAGTCTATCACAAATGACTTTTTTATTTTTCTAACTTAATTTTACAAACCGCG
>NZ_CANCWN010000080.1:0-1014 GCF_947381485.1 Limosilactobacillus avium
AGCCTTGTTACCTGCTTCGTTGGCAGTCTTTTGTGCGTCAAGGTATGCTTGGTGAGCAGCCTTGTAAGCAGCAGCAGTCTTGTAATTAGCTGCAGCAACATTTACATCATGTTGAGCGCCCTTAAGATCACTTTGTACCTTGTCAAATGCTTGTTGTGCAGTAGTTAAGGCACCTTGTGCAGCAGTAACAGCAGCAGGAGTGTCTAATACGGCTTGAGCATTAGTCTTTGCTGTAGCAGTTGCAGCTTGTGCATCGTTCCAAGTCTTTTCAGCAGCTTGTTCAGCTCCATCATTCCATTCGCTTGGATTATTGATGTTTTCCTGCTTGGCATCCATGTAATCATTGTATGCCTTTTCTTCTTTCTGTTGAGCGGTCAGGTAAGCATCGTAGTTGTTCATGTTGTTCAGAACAGCCTTAGCGTTGTAAACGGCCACCCGCATTTCATGGGTAGGGTTGTGACGGTTAGCACTGATTGCTCGTTGATATGCGTGCTCAGCATTAGCCTTAACTTGGTCACGAGCTGTCTTAGAAGCAGTTGCCTTAGCAGTTGCATCGTCCCAAGCCTTCTTAGCAGCTTGTTCAGCTTCGTCATTCCATTCGCTTGGATTGTTGATGTTTTCTTGCTTGGCATCCATGTAATCATTGTATGCCTTGTCAGCAGCAGCAGTATCAGCGTTGGCTTGGTCTGCAGCTTGCTTGTATTGGTAAAGTGGGTTGTTTTGAGCAGCCTTTAATCCATTTTGAGCATTTTCAAGAGTAGCCTTGTCAGCATCGTATGCCTTCTTAACAGCATTGTACTTGTTAATAGCAGCAACGTTAGCGTCGTGAGCAGCAGCTAATTTAGCTGCAGCGTCAGTGTCGTTACCTTGTGCCGTAGTTTCAGCGTTCCGTGCTTCGTCGAATGCCTTTTGAGCAGCAGCAGCTTCTTCCTTAGCGGTGTTCAAAGCAGCTTCAGCCTTTTCAGCTTCCTTTTCAGCATTAGCAACGTTTTGTTCTGCATCTTCTACAGAACC
>NZ_CANCWN010000081.1:0-825 GCF_947381485.1 Limosilactobacillus avium
AGCCTTGTTACCTGCTTCGTTGGCAGTCTTTTGTGCGTCAAGGTATGCTTGGTGAGCAGCCTTGTAAGCAGCAGCAGCAGTCTTGTAATTAGCTGCAGCAACATTTACATCATGTTGAGCGCCCTTAAGAGCGTTTTGTGCATCATTAAGGTTTGCAACGGCATCCTTGTAGTCGTTGTAATTCTTTTCAGCAGTAGCATATGCGTCAACAGCATTTGACCATGCATCTTGTGCTTTGCCCCATTCTACATCACTCATGTTACCTGCTTGCCAATCTGCATGTGCCTTCTTGAAGGCAGCTGCAGCAGCATCTTCAGCTTCCTTAGCTGCTTGGTAAGCATTTTCTGGCTTTGCATTAGTCATGTTTTGTTCTGCAGTAGCATATGCGTCAACAGCATTTGACCATGCATCTTGTGCTTTGCCCCATTCTACATCACTCATGTTACCTGCTTGCCAATCTGCATGTGCCTTCTTAAAGGCAGCTGCAGCAGCATCTTCAGCTTCCTTAGCTGCTTGGTAAGCATTTTGAGCAGAAACATAGTTTCGAACAGCAGGATTATTATTATATGCAGTTTGTGCATCAGCCAAGGCTTGTTGTGCAGCATTGTAGTTTTCAAGAGCCTTAACACTAGCTTCGTGAGCAGCTTGCAAAGCATCAGAAGCGTCACTGTCCTTCTTCATTGCATCGGCTTCAGCATTCATTGCTTCATCATAAGCCTTTTGAGCAGCTGCAGCGTTTTCCTTAGCAGTGTTCAAAGCAGCTTCAGCCTTTTCAGCTTCCTTTTCAGCATTAGCAACGTTTTGTTCTGCATCTTCTACAGAACC
>NZ_CANCWN010000082.1:0-809 GCF_947381485.1 Limosilactobacillus avium
ACCAGTTATTTTTGGGCAACAAGAACCACGACTGAGTTTAGCCATCATCATATGGTAATCTTTCATTATCGCAATACCCGCTCAGGAAAAGTAATCGGTGATATTATTGGTCAGAACTATCCGGGCTTTATCATGTGTGATGGATATGGAGGCTATAGTAACCACTTATACCCCCACGCCCATTTTGGCTCTTGCTTAGTTCATATTCGGCGGGAATTCATTCGAATCACTAAATTACTGAGTAAGAAGCAATTAAAGTATTCGAAAGCTCTTCATGCGGTAAAAATTCTCAGGAGCGTTTTCCATAAGGAAAACGGATTAATATATCAAACTGAGGAGGAGAAGCGTCAGCAAAGGGTTATTCATGTGAAGCCATTACTTGATAAGTTTTACCATTACTTGAATAGTATTACTTCGCCACAAGGCCGTCTGCGTGCAGCTATCAAGAATGCCCTAAAGCTCCGGACAAGAGTATATCGGATTTTTGAAGACGGCCAAATTCCGTTGAGTAATAACTCACTAGAAGAAGAAATCCGATTCACCACTTTAGTTCGTAAAAACTGTTTATTTGCGAAAAGTACTCGTGGAGCTGAGGCCAATGCAATTTACTACACGTTAGTGGCAACAGCAAAAGTAAACAAACTAAATATATATAAATATTTCAAGTACCTGTTTGATCGACTACCCAACCAGAAAAGTAGCGACATTGAGGCCTTTTTACCATGGGCGGAAGAAGTACAGCAGATATGTCATAACTAGAGGAAGGGCGTGAACCACAAGAAGCCGTGGTTCACGCCTTTTTCATTTGT
>NZ_CANCWN010000083.1:0-739 GCF_947381485.1 Limosilactobacillus avium
AACACCATTCCAGGTCCTTGATAGCCGCAAAGCCAATGGCTATTTCTGGGTGACGAGAACGACTAAGGAATTCAGTCACCATCAAATAGGTGTTTTCCATTATGCGAATAGTAGATCGGGACAAATGGTTGGGAAAATCTTAGGCGAGAATTACCCGGGGATTATTATGTGCGATGGCTATAATGGTTACAGCAATCGCCTTTATCCTCGAGCAAAATTCGGTTCTTGTTTGGTCCATATTCGCCGTGAATTTATTCGAATTACCAAACTTTTAAAACCAAATCAACGCCGCCAGACAAAGGCATGGCGGGCAATTGAGCTATTAAGTCACGTTTTCCATACGGAAAACGGCCTAAAATACCAAAGTTCAAAGGAAAAGTTGGCCTTGCGAAAGGAGAAGATAAAACCACTGCTTGATCAATTCTATGATTATCTAGTGAAGATTGAGCACCCAATGGGTAAACTACGAAAAGCAATTGAGAATGCGCAAAGGCTTCGCCAACGTGTATATCGTATTTTTGAGAATGGTCAAGTGCCACTAAGTAATAATGCGGTTGAACAAACAATCCGCCCATCGACTTTAATTCGCAAGAATTGTTTATTTGCGAAAAGTACCGCGGGAGCTGAAGCTAATGCGGTTTTCTATACTTTAGTAGCAACGGCTAAAATGAATCAGTTAAATCCTTATCGCTACTTCAAATATTTATTTGAGGAGCTACCCAACCGCAAGACGGTAAGT
>NZ_CANCWN010000084.1:0-739 GCF_947381485.1 Limosilactobacillus avium
TTGAGGTAACACCATTAAAGACCTTGATGGGTTTTTCTGTCCACTTAAATGTTCAACTTAAATTTTACAATCTGCCAGATCAAATCATTAAGCAATTTGCAACACACGAAGGCGACACTGGTTCTACTCAAGTTCAAGTCGCAGTATTAACCGCTGACATTAACGAACTGAACGAACACCTTCGTACTCACAAGCACGATTACCACTCACAACGTGGTCTGATGAAGAAGATCGGTCACCGTCGTAACCTCCTGGCTTACTTACGCCGGACTGACCTTCCTGCTTACCGTGAATTGATTAAGGAACTGGGATTACGTCGGTAATTTCAGTCGCAGGGGTACCCCGTTTAGTGGGGTGCTTTTTTATAAACGGGCAAGGGAACACGTCCTTAAAAGAACGTGTTTCCTTGCCCATTTTTTAATCTTTTAATCGAACGCATGTTTTAAGATATGATATAATATCCTTAACAGAGAATGGTATTCAGGTATTAATTAGCTTTGTTGACTGGTCAATGATGAAAGATTGTGGTGAAAATGGCACAAGTTATAAAGGGAATCAAACTTCGCCTATATCCCAATGGCCGACAAAGGGAACAATTGTGGCAGATGTTTGGTAACGATCGCTTTGTTTGGAATCAAATGTTGGCGATGGCGAAGGAACGCTATCAAAATAATCCCAGCAGTCACTTCGTCAATGAATACGGGATGAATTATCTACTGAAGAGACTCAAGCAGGAATA
>NZ_CANCWN010000085.1:0-729 GCF_947381485.1 Limosilactobacillus avium
TATTAAACCTGAGTCCATTCAGGTTAAAACGTCGTGAGAAGTAAATTCTCACGGCGTTTTTATTTTTAGCTTATGTTGATTTTGGTATAGGTTATCTTTTGCTTTATAAACTAATCACAGAATATATGTTGATTATCAATTCTTAAAAGTTAAAGGAGCTATGAAAAACATAGGCTGCACATTTAATCCTTCTACAAAGCCATCAATGTAGCTCTAATACTATCCTTCGTGACTTTATAATCTTTGGTAAGTCTTCGCTAATTAAACTCTTTTAGTACTTGTAGGCTTACTTTAAGGCTCTGAGTATTAAAATCAAATGGCTACAAAATGGGTAACGAAGAGGAAAAGACTGAAGGGTAAGCACAACTTACATAATCACCTTGAGCTTTTATCAATTTGTCATAGTGACCAGCGTGTGATTCAAGATGAAGACTTTTTGTTTACTGCCCAGTTGTAGTAGAAAATTAACGGATTCAAGGGAGACTATATCTCTTGAGGCTTTTAGGCGTTGTCGTATTTTTAGAATATTTTTTGAAAGAATACTACTCAGATGACATTTTCAGCCCTGTATGGGCCCACATTTAGCCGCCGGGCTTACTGAACATGCGGCTGCTCTAGGGCCCTCATTACTAATTCCTAAGCCACTAAAATAAATTGCAAACAAAAAAGCCCGTTGAGAACGTTAATCCTCAACGGGCTTTGTGCTTAGTTAATGGCTAAGCTTTTAGT
>NZ_CANCWN010000086.1:0-707 GCF_947381485.1 Limosilactobacillus avium
CGCCCATTTAAGACTCGCTTTCGCTACGGCTCCGGTTTTTCTACCTTAACCTTGCATGCAATCATAACTCGCCGGTTCATTCTGCAAGAGGCACGCCGTCACCCATTAACGGGCTCCGACTGCTTGTAGGCACATGGTTTCAGGAACTATTTCACTCCCCTTCCGGGGTGCTTTTCACCTTTCCCTCACGGTACTGGTTCACTATCGGTCACTAGGTAGTATTTAGCCTTGCGAGATGGTCCTCGCAGCTTCCGACGGGGTTTCACGTGTCCCGCCGTACTCAGGATCCTGAACGGAGAATGTGACGTTTCGTCTACGGGGCTATCACCCTCTCTGGCACAGCTTCCCAGCTGTTGCGACTACGTCGCATTTTGGTAACTCCATTGTTCAGTCCTACAACCCCAGTAAGCAAGCTCACTGGTTTGGGCTCTTCCCCTTTCGCTCGCCGCTACTCAGGGAATCGAAATTTCTTTCTCTTCCTGCAGCTACTGAGATGTTTCAGTTCACTGCGTCTTCCCTCTGCTAGCTATGTATTCACTAGTCAGATAACCAACGACTAAGTTGGTTGGGTTTCCCCATTCGGAAATCTCCGGATCAAAGTGTACTTACCACTCCCCGAAGCATATCGGTGTTTGTCCCGTCCTTCATCGGCTCCTAGTACCAAGGCATTCACCATGCGCCCTTCATAACTTAACCTTGATGATCAC
>NZ_CANCWN010000087.1:0-674 GCF_947381485.1 Limosilactobacillus avium
GTATTGCGATAATGAAAGATTACCATATGATGATGGCTAAACTCAGTCGTGGTTCTTGTTGCCCAAAAATAACTGGTGGTCTTAGCTTCATCAATGACCTTAAACGGCGTTTCATCCATCTGAATTACTCTTTCATCCTGCAATAACTCTATCAGTTTTTCATACAATGGCTTTAGATAAGTTTGACTAACCGTAATAACATTAGTTGCGAGTTGACGGCCGCTAGCTGGCAAACCAACGGCTTGCCAGTGCTTCACCTGTCGATGGAAGGGTAGAGCTAAGGAAAATTTATACTCAGCTACTTTAGCCAAAATACTGCTGGAAATATAACTATGAGGCAATAATGATTGTGGCATTTGACTACTAATGATGATATCTTTACCGTCCTCGTCACAGTCATTACACTTATAGCTTTCTTGGTATAGGTTCACACAGTACAATTCAGCCGGCTTTAGTCGGACTTCACGGCTATATAAATGCTTACCAATCTTTTTCATCTGTTCATGGCACTTTGGACAATTCGTATTAGTTAAATGAACTGTCTCATCCACTTGAGGTAAACCATCCAAAAAAGCGGTCCGCTTGCCAGAAACCTTAGCTTTCCGGTGACGCACCACTTGTTTTTCCTTCTTTTCAATCACTTCCGTGATTGAAACATCAGAATCTTGCAGCTG
>NZ_CANCWN010000088.1:0-669 GCF_947381485.1 Limosilactobacillus avium
AAAATATTTATTTTGACCTGTTTTGACCTCTGACCCGTGCCGGAGTTATGACCTCACCTCACTTGATTTCGACCTCTGAACTTTCTTTTCCTCCCTGTGACGGTTTTTGCAACATCGCGAGTCACTTGTCAAAACTTCATTTTATTCGTGTAAAAATGTACCTGTACAACACCTGAAGTATCAGGTAACTCATTCCCGTTCTTAGAATTGTCTTACGTTGCATTGCGTGTAAGAAATGACAAGTTAAAGACAGCCCTTTTCCTCGCGTGAGACTGCCGCGGCGCCGCGGAGCGCCCGATAGACAATGGCACTGTGCGTCAAGGCCGCCCGAAATCCTCGAAACTGTTCATTTTTGAAAAACCATAGCGCGAAAACTAGACGACAAATTTTCTTCTAAATCGCTCAATGCTCATGAGTACCCTTGTACTTGAATCGGTGCAAGTTTCAGAAAAATTGTTGGAATAGGTTCGAAGTTTCCCATTTGAATAGTGTAAACTGAAACATGTCGTTAATTTTCCTGCTGACGCGTAAAATCAGGTCCCAACGCACTTGCCGTGACGAGATGAGACCTGCGAGGGCCTTCTGCGTTATCCTGTGTCTTCCGGATTGTTTACATGACCTTTAAGTGTTTTCATTTAGCGATGAATTTGTTGCGACAAGAGTATGACG
>NZ_CANCWN010000089.1:0-605 GCF_947381485.1 Limosilactobacillus avium
GAGGTAACACCATTAAAGACCTTGATGGGTTTTTCTGTCCACTTAAATGTTCAACTTAAATTTTACAATCTGCCATATTATAGGAAAGTGATAATACAATTACTTATTTCAGTAAATTTGTTAAAGGGAGGATGGCGCCATGCGTGATAATTTAAGGGTTTCTTATCTAACCGCCCTCTTCTTTTTTATCGTTGTCGTAATTTACGCTAATCTTGGTTAACGGGGGATTCTTTCTTGCAACGGCTAAAGCACATCTGGGAGTATATCGTTCATCATAAGTGGTCGAAGGACATCTTGCGGGCCAACCTGCTATACATCGTCCTCGTCCTCCTTTATGAGCTGTGTCATTTTGGCCTAAAGCCGGTCAGTTTAGGGGCCGGGATTAAGATGTGGCTATTGATGAACCTCTGCTTATTTTTCAAGCTGGTCCTCGATATAATCGACCGCCTAATTAAGTTACGGGCACGGGGTGAACCACGCGGCCATTAATGACCGCGCTTCTGGGAACATAAAGTAGTATTTAGGATATTATACCTGTATTCAAGATACCTAACTTACAGAACTCCACTCTTTTACCATGGCTAGTCCCTAGCCAATAGCTTTTA
>NZ_CANCWN010000090.1:0-600 GCF_947381485.1 Limosilactobacillus avium
GTGCTATTCCAGGTAATCTATATTAGGGCTGTTTAAATTCCTTCCGCTTTGATATAATAATTGAAGATTTATCAAGTGAGGAGGTGACGTAGTATGGATAGCAAGGAATTAGAGAAGGAAAATCAGAGGCTAAAGGCGCAATTAGCTAGCGCTAATCAGCAAATTGATTACCTTCGTCAAATCATTGCCGGACAAAAGGAACAGCTCTTCGGGAAAAAAACTGAAGTTATTGAAAAGGTAGTAAGTGGTCAAGAATCACTATTTAGTGATGAACAATTAACGTCATTACAGTCACCTGATCTTTCAGTAACTGAAGTTACTGAAACAAAAGTTATCAAAGCAGTGCGTCACCATTCCAAACGGAAAAAGAGTGGGCAACGGACCGCTTTTTTTGATTCCTTACCCCAAGTTAATGAAAGCGAACCGCTATCCGATCAGACATGTCCAAACTGTCATCATGAACTCAAAAAGGTAGGCACCAAGTTAGTACGACGAGAGGTTTGTGTAAAGCCGGCTGAACTTTATTGTAAGAATTATTACCAAGCCACTTACAAATGTGAAAATTGCCATCCTGGTGGTAAAGATATCCTAATAAACAGC
>NZ_CANCWN010000091.1:0-598 GCF_947381485.1 Limosilactobacillus avium
TTGAGGTAACACCATTAAAGACCTTGATGGGTTTTTCTGTCCACTTAAATGTTCAACTTAAATTTTACAATCTGCCATAAAAAAACAAAGTGACATAAGTTCTTTTTTTATGCGATGAATGAAAAGCACTAAGATGATGAAGGATTATACTTTATAGTCTATCATATGACGTTCGCATGGGGCTATTTGGCGTTCTATCTTATGACTTGAATGCTTTACCAAATAAGCTTTATAGTTGTTCTAAGAGGCTTATATTGCAAATTAAAGCAATACCTAAATTTCAAGAATAAGTTAGCCACTGGACTCAAATAAATAATACTGACCAATTGATTATTGGTTGATGGAGCTGTGATATCTCTTGGTAGAAGGCCTTACGATAGATATCCATTGACGAATGTCCATTAAACATAGCTCGTGGATAGTGATTCATTCAATCATTAGTCGCTATGATCTGAGCACTACTATAGTTATTTATAGCTTGGCCCTTAGTAATCTCCTTCCGGAGAAAACGATTATTGATTTCATTGGATCCGCGTTCCCAAGGAGAATATGGGTCAGTGTAAAAAACATGGTCATGAACTCGCGTTAACTCACTAAA
>NZ_CANCWN010000092.1:0-577 GCF_947381485.1 Limosilactobacillus avium
ATAAGTAGGGCGATCGTGATCCAAGCTTGAGGATCACGACCGCCTTTTTCAATACGTGTCGTTATGGTGTGCTTACGCCTAGACGTATCGTTATTGACTGCTTACCAAACAAAAACGCGAAGCGCGATTTGAAAATCGGCTATAGTGCCTCATTTCAAATTACAGTTCGCGTTTTTTATTTTTAGTTGTGACACTTTTTCTTGCTTAAACCAGCAAGTCCAAGGGAAGTAACCACCGCGCCAACTGCAAGCCCAACCAGTGATGATTGAGTTGCATTGTCGTTACCAGTTTGTGGTAACTTCGGTTGTGTTGAATGACTGGTTACGTTGTTATCAGAATGATGCAACGTCGTCACAGCATCAATTGGTTGAGATGGATCTTGTGGTGTGACCGGGTCAGCAGGTATTTGTGGATCTGGATCTACTGGCGTATGTGGGTCCACCGGATCATCAGGATCAACCGGTTGATCTGGTGTTTGAATTGCCTTCACACGAATGATAATCTGTTGATTTGCAGCATCCGTAAAGGTGTATTGGGTTGGCAATGTTCTTACCGCCTCATAACCAGCTGGCACTTG
>NZ_CANCWN010000093.1:0-547 GCF_947381485.1 Limosilactobacillus avium
TGTGACTGTCAGAATCCCAGCCAAGGTCTTTAATTTGCTTACCTGTTACCTTGTCAAATAGCAATGTATGTTTAAATGCAACGCTTTGTACACTATCGTTTGCTGCTTTCGTATTATTAGCGTAAACATAGTGAACTGTTTGGCTAATAGTCTTAGTTAAGCTGTCTTTATCAGTACCGTCTGGCCACTTTGGTCCTTTAGGATCTGGGTCATTTGGATTGATTTGCTTGCCTGGATCGCCTGGTTTATCTGGGGTAACGGTTGTAGTGCCATGAATAAAGTCAATGTAGAATGTCTGAGTCTTATTACTATCATTGTCAAATACTGCTCCGGCTGGGAAACCGTTATTCGTAAGTTTGTATCCCTTGGCTACCAACTCTTGAATTTTACTTTGTGGATCGTAATTAATTACTGAGCCGGCTTTACCAGTAATATCACCTGAAGTATCAATGTTAACCCATTTAGTGTTATCTGTATCATTTACATCACGGTAAATGATTTGTGCAATTTGGTCCGCTACTTTAGTGTAAATTACTGTTAATTCTTT
>NZ_CANCWN010000094.1:0-515 GCF_947381485.1 Limosilactobacillus avium
TAATTATTAAAGCAGCATATCCATATTTCCCTAAAATTTTTAGAGGATATGACCGTATGAACCAAGTCGTTCGTGAAAATGTTCGGGGTATTCGCGAAGTAAAGACTTACGTTCAAGAAAAAGATCAGATTAAACAATTTGAGAAGTCATCAGGCTTTATCTATAAGTTATTCGCTACCGCACAAAAGATTATGTCTTTAAATGCGTTAGTTGTAGCGGCTGTTTTGAACATTTCAACTTTGGCTATCTGCTGGTTTGGTGCTAAAGAAGTTGTTGGTGGCAGTTTGCAAACTGGTCAACTTATCTCAATGTTTACTTATTCAAACTCCGTTTTGTTCAGTTTGAATATTTTAGCTATGATTACTACGCAATTAGTTGTTTCAGGTGCCAGTGGTCGTCGTATTGCTGCCGTCATTACTGAAAAGCCAACTATTGAAAATCCTAAAAAGCCACTTAAGCGTTTAACTAATGGTGAAATTATTTTTGATCATGTAAGTTTTAAATATGAACTAGCT
>NZ_CANCWN010000095.1:0-501 GCF_947381485.1 Limosilactobacillus avium
TCAACCAGTTAGAAGCAGTGCTCAAGTAATTTACCAAGATGAAAATGGTAATACCATTAGTAGTTCCACAATCAACGGTAACGTTGGTCAGACAGTAGATCTGAACTTGCAAGTGCCAGCTGGTTATGAGGCGGTAAGAACATTGCCAACCCAATACACCTTTACGGATGCTGCAAATCAACAGATCATCATTCGTGTGAAGGCAATTCAAACACCAGATCAACCGGTTGATCCTGATGATCCAGTGGACCCACATACGCCAGTAGATCCAGATCCACAAACACCTGCTGACCCGGTCACACCACAAGATCCATCTCAACCAGTTAGAAGCAGTGCTCAAGTAATTTACCAAGATGAAAATGGTAATACCATTAGTAGTTCCACAATCAACGGTAACGTTGGTCAGACAGTAGATCTGAACTTGCAAGTGCCAGCTGGTTATGAGGCGGTAAGAACATTGCCAACCCAATACACCTTTACGGATGCTGCAAATCAACAGAT
>NZ_CANCWN010000096.1:0-488 GCF_947381485.1 Limosilactobacillus avium
CCAGATAAAACTGTATCAGCTTCAAAATGGCCTGCAATATTACGATCAGAAGCTTCAGCTGGACGATCTTCAATCGAACGACCATGACTGAAAGTCCCACGGGTTTCTTTAGCACGCTTACGACGAATACCATGGTCAGGTAAATCAGTCATCCGAATATCTAGAAGTCCTTGATCGACCCAGTTATAGATAGTCTTGTAGGCGATCCTAACCACATGGGCTACTTGTTCAATTGACCATTTCTGAATCTTGATCTTGTCTTCGATTAGTCGCTTGAGGTTAGCCGTTAATGAGCATTTACGACCACGACGACTAAGCTTAGATTCAAGGTTAGCTTGAGCACTAGCAGCTTGATATTCGCCATTCAAGCGATGAATTTCATTAAAGATAGTGGTCTTACTAAAACCCAGATAATCAGCGATATATCGAAGAGATCGCTTTTCATGACGAAGCGTTTCGATGACAATGCGGTCTTCAAATGATAAAAT
>NZ_CANCWN010000097.1:0-487 GCF_947381485.1 Limosilactobacillus avium
GTGGTAACACCATTAAAGACCTTGATGGTTTTTTCTGTCCACTTAAATGTTCAACTTAAATTTTACAATCTGCCTTTTATTAATAATTTAAATCATTTCGAACTTTTAAGCAAAAAAGCAAGCTCATCTATTTCTTCTTATTATTCGTTGTTTCTATCATTGGTTGACATTCCTGAACTAGAAGAATGCTTCTGGAAGAGAATAGTTCACTTGATGGAATATAATGGAAAAAAAGATCAAAAGGAGTTGCTTAAAAAGATAAAGAAGAGATTTAAAAATAATCCTGATTTCTTGAACTATATAGATTCTAAGGAAAATAATGATTTAGGAAAGATCATTAATGAAATAATGGGAATTTTAAAGGTAACGGACCCTTCGAAACTAAAACTGTGTCAGTACACAGAAATTAACACTCCCGGTTTGTAAAATTAAGTTAGAAAAACAAAAAAGCCATTTGTGATAGACTTTTGAGTATCCCTAATCAAAA
>NZ_CANCWN010000098.1:0-478 GCF_947381485.1 Limosilactobacillus avium
GAACACAGAAGTTAAGCTTCAACACGCCGAAAGTAGTTGGGGGATCGCTCCCTGCGAGGATAGGACGTTGCCACGCGAGTTGACCGTGCTTAGTTGCACGGTCTTTTTTTATACCGTTTGTAAGACGTTTGTCTTGATGAGAAATTTGTGTTTCAGCTGTTCTTTATGGAATAGGTATTGAACAAAACCATAATCGGCTTTTAGCAGTTTTTCAGGAAATATCCACTGCGATTGAAATAAGAAGAGGCCTCCAGTGTTCGGGCTTTCCGGACACTGGAGGCCTCTTTGCGCTTCCTAAAAGCTTGCTACAGGTGACGCGTCGAAAACGAATGCGCCTGCTGTTACCCCATGTGAAGTTACTATGGCTTTGGCCGGTTGGCGAGGGTAACGGTACTTGTACTGTAAGCACACCATAACGACACGTCTATAAATTGTCAGCAGGACCTCCTATACTGAAATCATCAGTAAGGAGGTCTTC
>NZ_CANCWN010000099.1:0-474 GCF_947381485.1 Limosilactobacillus avium
TTAATGGCATCAGTTGCCTGTTGAACATAAGCTTTTGACTTGTCTTTCATGCTCTTGCCCTTAGGGAAGAATTGACGCAAAAGACCATTGCAGTTCTCATTGGTGCCCCTTTCCCATGGAGAATATGGGTGAGCAAAGTAAATCTGGCAGCCCTTGATCTTGGTCATATCCGCAAACTCAGAGCCATTGTCAAACGTGATTGATTTAAACCAGGCAGGATGTCTGTCAATCTCCTTTTGAAGCAGCCTTTGGCATGTGCTTGCCCGATAGTCAGGAATCTTGATAACTACTTCAAAGCGTGTGGTTCTTTCAGTCAAAGTCATTAAAGCAGGCTGATTCTTGCGTCTGACGCCTTTAACCAGATCTCCTTCCCAGTGCAGCGGAGCTTTTCTGTCTTCAACCTCCTTAGGACGCTGTTCAATGGAATTGCCAAGATGCTTCTTGTGCAAAGCGTGACCGCCATGGCTGTGATGA
>NZ_CANCWN010000100.1:0-472 GCF_947381485.1 Limosilactobacillus avium
TTCAGGTATTAATTAGCTTTGTTGACTGGCCGATGATGAAAGATTGTGGTGAAAATGGCGCAAGTTATAAAGGGGATCAAACTTCGTCTATATCCCAATGCCCAGCAAAGGGAACAATTGTGGCAAATGTTTGGTAACAATCGCTTCGTTTGGAACCAAATGTTGGCGATGGCCAAAGAGCGGTATCAAAATAATCCTAGTAGTCACTTCGTCAATAAATACGGAATGAATTATCTACTGAAGAGACTCAAGCAAGAATACCCATTTCTTAGGGCGAGTGACTCAACTAGCTTCCTCGTTGTCAATCACAACCTCGCCCAAGCCTTTAAGATGTTATTTAAACACCAAGGTGGCTAACCACTAGTGAAATCTTTTCCGTAAACTTGATAATTTATTAGTCCTGAAATGTCAAATTAAGTTAGAAAGAAACTAACTGTGCGTCTGTGATATTCTCCATGAATACCTCAATGGG
>NZ_CANCWN010000101.1:0-433 GCF_947381485.1 Limosilactobacillus avium
GTTAATCACAACCTCGCCCAAGCCTTTAAGATGTTATTTAAACGCCAAGGTGGTTACCCACGTTTTAAATCGCGTCGTGCTATTCGCCAAGCTTATACGGGGCGGTCAGTGTGTCGAGTGCTTGCTAAGCGGCGAGTGAGATTACCTAAGCTGGGCAGTATTCGGACTAGTAAAACAACCCGGTTAGCTAATAGCAAGATTAAGTGCTATACGGTTTGCTTTGAGCCAACTGGCCGTTACTATCTATCATTACAAGTGGCTGTTGAAACTCCCAAACACCTGAGAAAAACAGGAAAGCAGTCGGAATTGATGTTGGCATCGCTAATCTAGCCATTAGTTCTGATGGGATTAAGTACGGAACCTTTAATGCTAAATGGGCGGAAAAGCAAGTAACCAAGTGGCAGAGTAAGTATGCCAAACGGAAACATCAGGC
>NZ_CANCWN010000102.1:0-427 GCF_947381485.1 Limosilactobacillus avium
TACCCGATTTGCCTGATCATGGAATTCGTCGCCATCGCGCTAAAGAAAAGCGTGGTACGTTCAGTCACGGCCGCTCAATTGAGGAGCGTCCTCATAAAATCGAAACTCGCCAGGAATTTGGTCACTTTGAAGCTGACACCGTGCTTTCTGGCAAACGTAAAGGTCAAGCTGTGGCTACTTTTGTGGAGCGTAAGAGTCGCCTGACCATTGTTAAACGGCTCCATGGTCGCGACAGTCAGTCCATGACTCAAGCCGTACTGGAACTAGCTAGTCAACTTCAAGACAAGCTCAAGACGCTTACCGTAGATCATGGTAAAGAGTTCGCTAACTACCAGGCAATTGAGCAGCGAACTGGTACTCCGGTTTATTTTGCCCATGCTTATTCACCACATGAACGCGGTAGTAATGAGAACCGTAACCGAGTTTT
>NZ_CANCWN010000103.1:0-425 GCF_947381485.1 Limosilactobacillus avium
GGAACCTTTAATGCTAAATGGGCGGAAAAGCAAGTAACCAAGTGGCAGAGTAAGTATGCCAAACGGAAACATCAGGCGGCGGCTGCTGTCTGTCAATGGAACCATAACCACAAAACCTTCAAGAAAGAACTAGGTGATTACCAAAACTGGCAACGAGCACAACAACAAAAGGCCCGGTACCAAGCTAAGGTAGCGAACCAGCGCAAAGACTATTTGCATAAATTAACAACAACTTTAGTTAAGCAGTACGACGTAATCGTCATTGAAGATTTGAAAACCAAAAATCTTCAGAAAAATCATTGCCTAGCTAAGGCCATTGCGAATGCCAGTTGGTATCAGTTCCGGACGATGTTGGCATATAAATGTGCCTGGTATGGTAAGAAATTAGTAACTGTTAAACCGAACTATACCAGTCAAATTTGTAG
>NZ_CANCWN010000104.1:0-422 GCF_947381485.1 Limosilactobacillus avium
TCGATTGAAGATCGTCCAGCTGAAGCTTCTGATCGTAATATTGCAGGCCATTTTGAAGCTGATACAGTTTTATCTGGCAAGCGCAAAGGTCAAGCAGTAGCCACGTTTGTCGAACGCAAGAGTCGCCTTACTATCGTTAAACGGCTTGACGGAAGAGATAGTACTTCAATGACTAAGGCTATCCTTGAATTAGCTAATCAATTAGGAACTAATCTCAAGACACTGACAGTTGATCACGGGAAAGAGTTCGCCAACTACCAATCAATTGAGGAGCAGACCGGTGTACCGCTGTATTTTGGCCATGCCTATTCCCCACATGAACGTGACAGTAATGAGAACCGTAACCGAGTGTTGCGCCGCTTTATTCCCAAAGGTCAACCAATTGAAGAGATTAGTGATGATGAGTTAATTCAGATTAACTG
>NZ_CANCWN010000105.1:0-402 GCF_947381485.1 Limosilactobacillus avium
GACTGAATTCCTTAGTCGTTCTCGTCACCCAGAAATAGCCATTGGCTTTGCGGCTATCAAGGACCTGGAATGGTGTTTCATCCATATGGATTACCGCTTCACATTGAATTAATTTGATAAGGGCCTGGTATAGTGGCTTTAAGTATCGCTGACTAACTTTAATTAGGGCACGGTCTAAGGCTTTATCCTGAACTGGCAAGCCGACGGCGTGCCAAAGTTTCATCTGTCGATGACACGGTAGCGCTAAATTAAATTTGTAATTCGCTACCTGAGCTAAAATACTACTCGATAAATAACTATGATTTAGTAACGCCTTTGGTGTTCCGCTGTTTATTAGGATATCTTTACCACCAGGATGGCAATTTTCACATTTGTAAGTGGCTTGGTAATAATTCTTACAAT
>NZ_CANCWN010000106.1:0-373 GCF_947381485.1 Limosilactobacillus avium
TTATTCCGGCATAGCTCAGTTGGTAGAGCACCTGACTGTTAATCAGGTTGTCGTCAGTTCGAGTCTGACTGCCGGAGTTGTTGGAGCTGTTGACTTTTAGTTAACAGCTTTTCTTTTTATGCCAACTTAGCTCAGCTGGTAGAGCATCTCCCTCGTAAAGAGAAGGTCGGAGGTTCGACTCCTCTAGTTGGCACTAGACTTTGGTCCGCAAATTAAGTTATCAAGGCTTAATTTGCGGATTTTTTATTATCGTTTTAGCGAACATACGTTCAAATGTTGGTTATTAAATTAGGAAACGTAAGCACACCATAACGACACGTATTGAAAAAGGCGGTCGTGATCCTCAAGCTTGGATCACGATCGCCCTACTTAT
>NZ_CANCWN010000107.1:0-366 GCF_947381485.1 Limosilactobacillus avium
CCACTTGTAATGACAGATAGTAGCGGCCAGTGGGCTCGAGGCAAACCGTATAGCACTTAATCTTGTTATTAGCTAACAATGTTGTTTTACTAGTCCGAATGCTGCCCAACTTAGGCAACTTAACCCGCCGTTTAGCAAGTACCCGACACACTGACCGCCCCGTATAAGCCTGCCGAATAGCACAACGCGATTTAAAACGTGGGTAACCGCCCCGATGTTTAAATAAAATCTTAAAGGCTTGGGCGAGGTTGTGATTAACCACTAGAAAACTAGTTGAGTCACTCGCCCGAAGGAATGGGTATTCCTGCTTGAGTCTCTTCAGTAGATAATTCATCCCGTATTCATTGACGAAGTGACTGCTGGGAT
>NZ_CANCWN010000108.1:0-361 GCF_947381485.1 Limosilactobacillus avium
GGCATACACCAATCGAGATCTTCCTGCTTAATCTACGTCATTAAATTCGTTCAAGTTATTTCTTGCAATCTGCCAAATATAATCGACATTATCGTATTTAATCTTTCCTATTTCGGTTGCTTTAGGAGTCTCAATAATAACCCCCAAGCCTTTATCAGGAATTGAGAACTTCTGGTTTGGAAACCAGTAATTAAAATCTGTAGCTGAAAAATTAACTAATTTTGGAGAAAAACTATCATATCTAAAATTATCAATAGAAAAATCAAAGAATTGAATCTTTTCAATGTAAGCACACCATAACGACACGTATTGAAAAAGGCGGTCGTGATCCTCAAGCTTGGATCACGATCGCCCTACTTAT
>NZ_CANCWN010000109.1:0-311 GCF_947381485.1 Limosilactobacillus avium
TTCATCCAATCATTAGTCGCTATGATCTGAGCACTACTATAGTTATTTATAGCTTCACCTTTGGTAATCTCCTTGCGAAGAAACCGGTTACAGAAAAACCCATCAAGGTCTTTAATGGTGTTACCGTACAATCCATTCGAAAGAAGGACCTTGATGAGCACCACTATTTTATCATTCCAGAACCGTGTTGTCATTGAAACGCTTCATAATGAAGGACGTTTCTTGCGATACATTGCTAACTACTTAGGCTTTAGTAAGACCACCATCTTTAACGAACTTCACCGGCTAAATAGTGAGTACCGGGCTGAGCT
>NZ_CANCWN010000110.1:0-309 GCF_947381485.1 Limosilactobacillus avium
TAAGACCACCATCTTTAACGAACTTCACCGGCTAAATAGTGAGTACCGGGCTGAGCTAGCGCAAACTGACTTTGAACAAAAGGTTAGTCAACGGGGGCGGAAGTCTTCGCTCACTAAAAACCTTAAACACTTGGTCGAGGAAAAGATTCAAGTCCAGAAGTGGTCCCCTGAACAAGTTGCCCATGTGGTTGGGATTGCCTACAAGACGGTCTATAACTGGATTGATCAAGGCTGGCTTGATGTACAGCTACCCGATTTGCCTGATCATGGAATTCGTCGTCATCGTGCTAAAGAAAAGCGTGGTACGTT
>NZ_CANCWN010000111.1:0-297 GCF_947381485.1 Limosilactobacillus avium
GTTTGTCCCGTCCTTCATCGGCTCCTAGTACCAAGGCATTCACCATGCGCCCTTCATAACTTAACCTTGATGATCACGAAGTGATCACCTTGATTAATTGAGTTAGCGATTATTTCGTTAATAAAACTCAAATAACGCGGTGTTCTCGGTTTATTGTTTTAATAAATAAAGAAATTAGATATTATTTAGTTTTCAAAGTACAAGCTCTGAGGGTAAACCCCTCAAAACTAAACAAAGTTTCAACTAATGTGTAGGTTCCGTTTTATTCCTTAGAAAGGAGGTGATCCAGCCGCAGGT
>NZ_CANCWN010000112.1:0-285 GCF_947381485.1 Limosilactobacillus avium
GAAGACCTCCTTACTGATGATTTCAGTATAGGAGGTCCTGCTGACAATTTATAGACGTGTCGTTATGGTGTGCTTACTTTTCAATGCTTAATCCCGGATGATTAAAAGAACTACCTACTCTGTATCCAATTCCGCGGATAATTTCCCCATATTCAGAAATTCCACAAATATCATATGGTGATGGACTATTAAATTGTTCAGTTTCGTCACGCGGTTTGTAAAATTAAGTTAGAAAAATAAAAAAGTCATTTGTGATAGACTTTTGAATAACCACAAACAAAAGTA
>NZ_CANCWN010000113.1:0-279 GCF_947381485.1 Limosilactobacillus avium
TAGTAAGCATCTGTGCCCATTTTCTGGCGTAAATTTATAAAGAACTGATTTACTGCATGCGCAGTTTTACCAGCAATTTTACTCGTGATATTAACCCGTGAAAGGCGATCAGTCATTACTAGTACAACACTGTCATTACCGTTTTTCTGTCCCTGAACTGTATCTAGTTCCCAATGACTAATTTCGGACCGTTGGTCCGCAACCTGTGGACGTTGAGCAATGTTAGGTCCTAAGCACTTTTTGGCTTGTGGATGAGATTGATGGTGTTTACGTTTAGTT
>NZ_CANCWN010000114.1:0-274 GCF_947381485.1 Limosilactobacillus avium
TGGTAACACCATTAAAGACCTTGATGGTTTTTTCTGTCCACTTAAATGTTCAACTTAAATTTTACAATCTGCCAAATTTAAAAAGACTGGCGTAATGCTTTAATGGCCTTTACGGGAGTCACAAACCTGGGTCGGTACTCAAAAAACTCATGCACGAAGCCCTAAGTAAAGGTACGTAGTGAATCCCTAATACAAAAAAGAGGCTGGGAATTAACTATTATTTTCTAGCTTCTAACTAAGAAAATGCGAACTATGATTTTTGATTTAATCAAAA
>NZ_CANCWN010000115.1:0-272 GCF_947381485.1 Limosilactobacillus avium
TCTTTACTACTTTTGGGCCATTTTAAATGACCATTCTCAAAGCGTTTATAAAGAAGAATAAATCCTTCGCCGTCCCAAAAGAGTGCTTTAAAGCGATCATTGCGACTTCCACAAAATAGAAATAAAGAATTACTATACAATTCTAAGCCATAGTTCTCGGCGATCACCATGGCTAGACCATCGATTCCTTTGCGAAGGTCAGTCTTACCGCAAACCAAATAGACTTTATCAGGAGCTTGCCAATTAACGAGCATAGCGGACCATTACTTTAG
>NZ_CANCWN010000116.1:0-269 GCF_947381485.1 Limosilactobacillus avium
GTGTGGAAGCGTGCTTCCCGGAATGGAATCTCGTTGTGCTGAATGTCAATGTCTAAGCCATCTGCGTCAACCTTTTGGCCAATAGCTAAGATGATCTTATCAGCAGTAATCGTCATTTCACTATCAATCTTACGGTGCTTAAAGGTAACCTTGTTTTGACGTACATCGGTTGGAACGTAGCCATCAACGATTGTAACGCCTTCTTTTTGGGCCCCTTCAAGTTCCTTCTTGGAAGCCTTAAATTCAGAGAATTCTTCGTATACCATGTC
>NZ_CANCWN010000117.1:0-257 GCF_947381485.1 Limosilactobacillus avium
TGCTGACTTAGCTCAGTTGGCAGAGCACGTCATTAGTAATGATGAGGTCGGAGGTTCGAATCCTCTAGTCAGCACTATAAAGCTTCCTAATCCTTGATATATCAACGCTTTGCGAATGTGTATCAAGGATTATTTTTGTTTATTTAGGAATGTTATGCACACGGCTGTGCACACAGAAAAGTAAGCACACCATAACGACACGTATTGAAAAAGGCGGTCGTGATCCTCAAGCTTGGATCACGATCGCCCTACTTATT
>NZ_CANCWN010000118.1:0-256 GCF_947381485.1 Limosilactobacillus avium
TGGCAGATTGCAAGAAATAACTTGAACGAATTTAGTGACGCAGATTAAGCAGGAAGATCTCGATTGGTGTGCGCCAGTTAAGACATTTAAGTGGCCGGGAATTCAAATACCAATTAATTTGAATCAGCTGGCGATCGCTCAGCTCTTCAATAGCTTGGCCTTTGGGAATAAAGCGTCGTAAAACTCGGTTACGGTTCTCATTACTACCGCGTTCATGTGGTGAATAAGCATGGGCAAAATAAACCGGAGTACCAGT
>NZ_CANCWN010000119.1:0-245 GCF_947381485.1 Limosilactobacillus avium
AATAAAACTAATTATTTCTTGCAGAAAGAAAAGGAATTACTATGAGTAATGAACCAGATTTAACTAAATTAAATATTTCTAAGTACATTTTTAATCTATTGTTACGTATAATTAATGTTTCTGTACAGACTATGGATTTAATCAATCAATTACCTGAGCTGCAAATCATCGAATAGTGCAAGTAAGCTAAGTCTTGTAATTCTAGAGATAGGTATGAGGTTTGGTTTGTAAGGCACACAATAAGT
>NZ_CANCWN010000120.1:0-238 GCF_947381485.1 Limosilactobacillus avium
AAGGGCGTGAACCACAAGAAGCCGTGGTTCACGCCTTTTTCATTTGTTTTCAATACGTATCGTTATTGACTGCTTACCTTTTTGAAACATAAATGTCTAATTAAGACGATCATCTCACCAACGGCATAAAAAAAGACCGTGCAACTAAGCACGGTCAACTGGCGTGGCAACGTCCTATCCTCGCAGGGAGCGATCCCCCAACTACTTTCGGCGTGTTGAAGCTTAACTTCTGTGTTCG
>NZ_CANCWN010000121.1:0-237 GCF_947381485.1 Limosilactobacillus avium
GAAAAAAGCTTCAGAGTGCTCCGTATGGCTAGTATAGGACGATTGTTGGCACGGTACGGGCCAATGATTGTCCGTAATCAATGGACTTGTTTCGCGGCGCTAGACACTAGGAGCACGCTTTTTTTCCGCGATTACTGTGTAATATTCGGAGAACTAAAAGAGGAGGCTGGGAAAAAACTCTCAGTCCAAAATGAAAGCCGGACGATGAATCAAATCTTGGTTCATCGTCCGGCTTCT
>NZ_CANCWN010000122.1:0-230 GCF_947381485.1 Limosilactobacillus avium
CCTTGGCGTTTAAATAACATCTTAAAGGCTTGGGCGAGGTTGTGATTAACCACTAGAAAACTAGTTGAGTCACTAGCTCTAAGAAATGGGTATTCCTGCTTGAGTCTCTTCAGTAGATAATTCATTCCGTATTCATTGACGATGTGACTACTAGGATTATTTTGATACCGTTCCTTGGCCATCGCCAACATTTGGTTCCAAACGAAGCGATCATTACCAAACATCTGCCA
>NZ_CANCWN010000123.1:0-228 GCF_947381485.1 Limosilactobacillus avium
TTCAATTGATTGTTTGTAGAATATCATCTGTTTATGAGAAAATCAAGGATAAAATTAAAATAATATGAGAAAGATGCGATTTTTAATTATATTTTGCCCTGATGGCGCTTTCGCTCGTGTTACTTCTTAAAATTATTAATTTTGTCCCAAAGGTGGATTATAGAATGAAGTTAGCCACCTAATTGGTGGTAAATGCAAAAACGCCATTCGGCGTGACATCAGGTATCA
>NZ_CANCWN010000124.1:0-224 GCF_947381485.1 Limosilactobacillus avium
AGCTCCATCAACCAATAATCAATTGGTCAGTATTATTTATTTGAGTCCAGTGGCTAACTTATTCTTGAAATTTAGGTTGGAAAATTAATTCGAATTTTTGCTTCCAATTCTAAACGTGATCTGCTATACTATTATCTGTTGGTTATTTGCTGACTTAGCTCAGTTGGCAGAGCACGTCATTAGTAATGATGAGGTCGGAGGTTCGAATCCTCTAGTCAGCACTA
>NZ_CANCWN010000125.1:0-215 GCF_947381485.1 Limosilactobacillus avium
CTCGAGCCCACTGGCCGCTACTATCTGTCATTACAAGTGGCAGTTGAAGCTCCCGAACACTTAAGGAAGACAGGGAAAGTAGTCGGAATTGATGTTGGCATCGCTAATCTAGCCATTAGTTCTGATGGAATTAAGTATGGAACCTTTAATGCTAAATGGGCGGAAAAGCAAGTAACCAAGTGGCAGAGTAAGTATGCCAAACGGAAACATCAGGC
>NZ_CANCWN010000126.1:0-210 GCF_947381485.1 Limosilactobacillus avium
GATGGTGACAAGACCGTTGTTTACGCCGTTCAAAAGGGTAAGGAAGTTGCCGAAGAAATCGATCGTGTGTTAGGAGGTCAGAACAATGATTAATAAAGACTTATCAGTAGACTTTTTAGGAGTTCACTTTGAAAACGGCAGATTGCAAGAAATAACTTGAACGAATTTAATGACGTAAATTAAGCAGGAAGATCTCGATTGGTGTATGCC
>NZ_CANCWN010000127.1:0-209 GCF_947381485.1 Limosilactobacillus avium
TGGCAGATTGCAAGAAATAACTTGAACGAATTTAATGACGTAAATTAAGCAGGAAGATCTCGATTGGTGTGCGCCAGTTAAGACATTTAAGTGGCCGGGAATTCAGATACCAATTGATTTGAACCAGCTGGCGATCGCTCAGCTCTTCAATAGCTTGTCCCTTGGGAATAAATCGTCGCAAAACTCGGTTACGGTTCTCATTACTACCG
>NZ_CANCWN010000128.1:0-208 GCF_947381485.1 Limosilactobacillus avium
CGGTAGTAATGAGAACCGTAACCGAGTTTTGCGACGATTTATTCCCAAGGGACAAGCTATTGAAGAGCTGAGCGATCACAAGCTAGTTCAAATTAATTGGTATCTGAATTCCCGACCACTTAAATGTCTTAACTGGCATACACCAATCGAGATCTTCCTGCTTAATTTACGTCATTAAATTCGTTCAAGTTATTTCTTGCAATCTGCC
>NZ_CANCWN010000129.1:0-200 GCF_947381485.1 Limosilactobacillus avium
TAACTTACAGAACTCCACTCTTTTACCATGGCTAGTCCCTAGCCAATAGCTTTTAATCCTTGATGCAAGATATTAACCGCCGCATTAATATCCCGGTCGTGATGAGCACCACAGTTTTGACACGTCCATTCACGAATTTGTAACGGCTTTGGTCCGCTATGGTAACCACAGTGGCTACAAATTTGACTGGTATAGTTCGG
>NZ_CANCWN010000130.1:0-196 GCF_947381485.1 Limosilactobacillus avium
TGGACGGACAGTCCAGTTGGACGGACGGTCCAGTTGGACGGGCGGTCCTGTTGGATGGACGGTCCAGTTGGACGGACAGTCCAGTAGGACGGACAGTCGAGTTGGACGGACAGTCGACTTGGACGGACAGTCCAGTTGGACGGACGGTCCAGTTGGACGGGCGGTCCTGTTGGATGGACGGTCCAGTTGGACGGAC
>NZ_CANCWN010000131.1:0-190 GCF_947381485.1 Limosilactobacillus avium
TCAAGGATGGCTTGATGTACAGTTACCCGATTTGCCTGATCATGGAATTCGTCGTCATCGTGCTAAAGAAAAGCGGGGTGCGTTCAGTCACGGCCGCTCCATTGAGGAGCGTTCTCATAAAGTCGAAACTCGCCAGGAATTCGGCCACTTTGAAGCTGATACCGTACTTTCTGGCAAACGTAAAGGTCAA
>NZ_CANCWN010000132.1:0-185 GCF_947381485.1 Limosilactobacillus avium
GGTAAAACTGCGCATGCAGTAAATCAGTTCTTTATAAATTTACGCCAGAAAATGGGCACAGATGCTTACTATCGCATCTTTAAGACAATAACCTCTGACAACGGTTCAGAATTTAGTGAGTTAACGCGAGTTCATGACCATGTTTTTTACACTGACCCATATTCTCCTTGGGAACGCGGATCCAA
>NZ_CANCWN010000133.1:0-183 GCF_947381485.1 Limosilactobacillus avium
TGGGCAAAATAAACCGGAGTACCAGTTTGCCGTTCAATTGTCTGATAGTTAGCGAACTCTTTACCATGATCCACGGTAAGCGTCTTGAGCTTGTCTTGAAGTTGATTAGCTAGTTCAAGTACGGCTTGAGTCATGGACTGACTGTCGCGGCCATGGAGCCGTTTAACAATTGTCAGGCGACTC
>NZ_CANCWN010000134.1:0-183 GCF_947381485.1 Limosilactobacillus avium
GAGTCGCCTGACAATTGTTAAACGGCTCCATGGCCGCGACAGTCAGTCCATGACTCAAGCCGTACTTGAACTAGCTAGTCAACTTCAAGACAAGCTCAAGACGCTAACCGTGGATCATGGTAAAGAGTTCGCTAACTATCAGACAATTGAACGGCAAACTGGTACTCCGGTTTATTTTGCCCA
>NZ_CANCWN010000135.1:0-182 GCF_947381485.1 Limosilactobacillus avium
GTAAGCAGTCAATAACGATACGTATTGAAAACAAATGAAAAAGGCGTGAACCACGGCTTCTTGTGGTTCACGCCCTTCCTCTAGTTATGACATATCTGCTGTACTTCGTAAGCACACCATAACGACACGTCTATAAATTGTCAGCAGGACCTCCTATACTGAAATCATCAGTAAGGAGGTCT
>NZ_CANCWN010000136.1:0-182 GCF_947381485.1 Limosilactobacillus avium
TAGTAAGCATCTGTGCCCATTTTCTGGCGTAAATTTATAAAGAACTGATTTACTGCATGCGCAGTTTTACCAGCAATCTTACTCGTGATATTAACTCGTGAAAGGCGATCAGTCATTACTAGAACAACGCTATCCTTGCCATCTTTATGACCTTGAATAGTGTCTAGTTCCCAATGACCAAT
>NZ_CANCWN010000137.1:0-181 GCF_947381485.1 Limosilactobacillus avium
AGGTCAGTCTTACCGCAAACCAAATAGACTTTATCAGGAGCTTGCCAATTAACGAGCATAGCGGACCATTACTTTAGCTAGTTCAACCGCTAGGTTGGAACTAGCACCTTTAAAAATAACTAATTTAATCCCAGCTTTTTCCATTTGAGCTGCGACATGCGGTTGCCGTTGACTTTGGCCA
>NZ_CANCWN010000138.1:0-181 GCF_947381485.1 Limosilactobacillus avium
CGTATGACGCTTATTTGGGCCTATAGCTCAGTTGGTTTAGAGCGCACGCCTGATAAGCGTGAGGTCGATGGTTCAAGTCCATTTAGGCCCATCATATTTTGGGGAATTAGCTCAGCTGGGAGAGCACCTGCTTTGCAAGCAGGAGGTCATCGGTTCGATTCCGTTATTCTCCATTGCTAGT
>NZ_CANCWN010000139.1:0-175 GCF_947381485.1 Limosilactobacillus avium
TTAACTGCTTAGTTAGCTAACTGGTAGACCTTTGAAAACTGAACAAAGTTTCGACGAATCAAATGTGTAGGGTCTCTGGTCACTTTGGTGATTAGAGTAAAACATTTGCGAAGTCAATTCGCTTAATTAATTTAAATTAGAGCTATTCAAGTTCTTATATTTTATATGAGAGTTT
>NZ_CANCWN010000140.1:0-168 GCF_947381485.1 Limosilactobacillus avium
TTGACCTTTACGTTTGCCAGAAAGTACGGTATCAGCTTCAAAGTGGCCGAATTCCTGGCGAGTTTCGACTTTATGAGGACGCTCCTCAATTGAGCGGCCGTGACTGAACGTACCACGCTTTTCTTTAGCACGATGACGACGAATTCCATGATCAGGCAAATCGGGTAG
>NZ_CANCWN010000141.1:0-165 GCF_947381485.1 Limosilactobacillus avium
GATTACTAAGGGCCAAGCTATTAATGATTATAGTAGTGCCCAGATTATAGCGACCAATAACTGGATGAATCACTATCTACGAGCCATGTTTAATGGACGTTCTGCAATGGATGTTTACTGTAAAGCATTCTATCAAGAGATGTCACGTTCTCATCAACCAATAAT
>NZ_CANCWN010000142.1:0-162 GCF_947381485.1 Limosilactobacillus avium
AATTAGCTCAGCTGGGAGAGCACCTGCTTTGCAAGCAGGAGGTCATCGGTTCGATTCCGTTATTCTCCATTGCTAGTTGTAAGGCTAGCAGAGCTTGTACTTTGAAAACTAAATAATATCTAATTTCTTTATTTATTAAAACAATAAACCGAGAACACCGCG
>NZ_CANCWN010000143.1:0-162 GCF_947381485.1 Limosilactobacillus avium
AATTAGCTCAGCTGGGAGAGCACCTGCTTTGCAAGCAGGAGGTCATCGGTTCGATTCCGTTATTCTCCATTGCTAGTCGTAAGATTAGCAGAGCTTGTACTTTGAAAACTAAATAATATCTAATTTCTTTATTTATTAAAACAATAAACCGAGAACACCGCG
>NZ_CANCWN010000144.1:0-157 GCF_947381485.1 Limosilactobacillus avium
ACAATAAACCGAGAACACCGCGTTATTTGAGTTTTATTAACGAAATAATCGCTAACTCAATTAATCAAGGTGATCACGAAGTGATCATCAAGGTTAAGTTATGAAGGGCGCATGGTGAATGCCTTGGTACTAGGAGCCGATGAAGGACGGGACAAAC
>NZ_CANCWN010000145.1:0-157 GCF_947381485.1 Limosilactobacillus avium
CCTTGGCGTTTAAATAACATCTTAAAGGCTTGGGCGAGGTTGTGATTAACCACTAGAAAACTAGTTGAGTCACTAGCCTTAAGGAATGGGTATTCCTGCTTGAGTCTCTTCAGTAGATAATTCATCCCGTATTCATTGACGAAGTGACTGCTGGGAT
>NZ_CANCWN010000146.1:0-155 GCF_947381485.1 Limosilactobacillus avium
ATTAAATTTGTAATTCGCTACCTGAGCTAAAATACTACTCGATAAATAACTATGATTTAGTAACGCCTTTGGTGTTCGGCTGTTTATTAGGATATCTTTACCACCAGGATGGCAATTTTCACATTTGTAAGTGGCTTGGTAATAATTCTTACAAT
>NZ_CANCWN010000147.1:0-155 GCF_947381485.1 Limosilactobacillus avium
TCCAGTGCGCTTTACCGCACCTTCAACCTGGACATGGGTAGGTCACCTGGTTTCGGGTCTATAACTACATACTTCTTGCGCCCATTTAAGACTCGCTTTCGCTACGGCTCCGGTTTTTCTACCTTAACCTTGCATGCAATCATAACTCGCCGGTT
>NZ_CANCWN010000148.1:0-155 GCF_947381485.1 Limosilactobacillus avium
CTCAAATAACGCGGTGTTCTCGGTTTATTGTTTTAATAAATAAAGAAATTAGATATTATTTAGTTTTCAAAGTACAAACTCTGAGGGTAAACCCCTCAAAACTAAACAAAGTTTCAACTAATGTGTAGGTTCCGTTTTATTCCTTAGAAAGGAGG
>NZ_CANCWN010000149.1:0-155 GCF_947381485.1 Limosilactobacillus avium
CGTTTAAGCTCATTATTAATGGTTTGGTGGTTCACTCCTAATTGACGACCGATTGCGCGATTGGAAAGTCCTTGCGACTTTAAAGTCGCAATCATCACTCGCTCTTCTTTAGTAAGGTGTGCATATTTGCGATGAGTGGCCAAAAGGTTAGTGGG
>NZ_CANCWN010000150.1:0-155 GCF_947381485.1 Limosilactobacillus avium
TCGAAACTCGCCAGGAATTCGGCCACTTTGAAGCTGATACCGTACTTTCTGGCAAACGTAAAGGTCAAGCTGTGGCTCCTTTTGTGGAGCGTAAGAGTCGCCTGACAATTGTTAAACGGCTCCATGGCCGCGACAGTCAGTCCATGACTCAAGCC
>NZ_CANCWN010000151.1:0-155 GCF_947381485.1 Limosilactobacillus avium
TCCAGTGCGCTTTACCGCACCTTCAACCTGGACATGGGTAGGTCACCTGGTTTCGGGTCTATAACTACATACTTCTTACGCCCATTTAAGACTCGCTTTCGCTACGGCTCCGGTTTTTCTACCTTAACCTTGCATGCAATCATAACTCGCCGGTT
>NZ_CANCWN010000152.1:0-155 GCF_947381485.1 Limosilactobacillus avium
ATGGTGTTTACGTTTAGTTTTCTCAAAAAGGTCCAAGTTAGACGTACGGAATACACCATCATTAATCCACTGATACAAAGTCACAACAGACTTAGGGATCAGTGAATCATCACTCATCAAATCACGTGCCTTATAAATAGCTGCTTGAGGAGAGT
>NZ_CANCWN010000153.1:0-155 GCF_947381485.1 Limosilactobacillus avium
TCGAAACTCGCCAGGAATTCGGCCACTTTGAAGCTGATACCGTACTTTCTGGCAAACGTAAAGGTCAAGCTGTGGCTACTTTTGTGGAGCGTAAGAGTCGCCTGACAATTGTTAAACGGCTCCATGGCCGCGACAGTCAGTCCATGACTCAAGCC
>NZ_CANCWN010000154.1:0-155 GCF_947381485.1 Limosilactobacillus avium
CGTTTTAAATCGCGTCGCGCTATTCGGCAAGCTTATACGGGGCGGTCAGTTTGTCGAGTGCTTGCTAAACGGCGGGTCAAGTTGCCTAAGCTGGGCAGTATTCGGACTAGTAAAACAACATTGTTAGCTAATAGCAAGATTAAGTGCTATACGGT
>NZ_CANCWN010000155.1:0-155 GCF_947381485.1 Limosilactobacillus avium
GACATTGACATTCAGCACAACGAGATTCCATTCCGGGAAGCACGCTTCCACACTAAGGACCCGAAGGTATTCGCAACCGGTGACATTGTCGATGGTGACAAGACCGTTGTTTACGCCGTTCAAAAGGGTAAGGAAGTTGCCGAAGAAATCGATCG
>NZ_CANCWN010000156.1:0-155 GCF_947381485.1 Limosilactobacillus avium
GACTTGAATGGGTTACCAAGCACCTCACTGGACTTACCGCTTGCTTGTTTTTGGCCATCGTGGTAAAGCGTCACGTTAACGTTGGCGGCATCTTCGACCGTGTCAAACACCTCATCAGCCGGACGTTCCAGGCCATAGACGACGAACCCACCGAC
>NZ_CANCWN010000157.1:0-155 GCF_947381485.1 Limosilactobacillus avium
TTCCCTGTCTTCCTTAAGTGTTCGGGAGCTTCAACTGCCACTTGTAATGACAGATAGTAGCGGCCAGTGGGCTCGAGACAAACCGTATAGCACTTAATCTTGCTATTAGCTAACAATGTTGTTTTACTAGTCCGAATACTGCCCAGCTTAGGCAA
>NZ_CANCWN010000158.1:0-155 GCF_947381485.1 Limosilactobacillus avium
CCCGCTTTTCTTTAGCACGATGACGACGAATTCCATGATCAGGCAAATCGGGTAACTGTACATCAAGCCATCCTTGACCAATCCAGTTATAGACCGTCTTGTAGGCAATTCCAACTACATGGGCAACTTGTTCAGGGGACCACTTCTGGACTTGA
>NZ_CANCWN010000159.1:0-155 GCF_947381485.1 Limosilactobacillus avium
GTCGGTGGGTTCGTCGTCTATGGCCTGGAACGTCCGGCTGATGAGGTGTTTGACACGGTCGAAGATGCCGCCAACGTCAACGTGACGCTTTACCACGATGGCCAAAAACAAGCAAGCGGTAAGTCCAGTGAGGTGCTTGGTAACCCATTCAAGTC
>NZ_CANCWN010000160.1:0-155 GCF_947381485.1 Limosilactobacillus avium
CTTGAACCATCGACCTCACGCTTATCAGGCGTGCGCTCTAAACCAACTGAGCTATAGGCCCAAATAAGCGTCATACGCTTTGAAAGGTAAACCTCTCAAAACTAAACAAAGTTTCAACTAATGTGTAGGTTCCGTTTTATTCCTTAGAAAGGAGG
>NZ_CANCWN010000161.1:0-155 GCF_947381485.1 Limosilactobacillus avium
TTTGGCTGATAACTCTTTGACTTCGCTATTGTATCTCGGCCAACTCAAATGGCCATTTTCAAAGCGTTTGTAAAGCAAGATAAAGCCCTCACCGTCCCAAAGTAGTCCTTTGAATCGGTCATTGCGGGATCCACAGAACAGAAAAAGTGAATTGT
>NZ_CANCWN010000162.1:0-155 GCF_947381485.1 Limosilactobacillus avium
TTTTCAAAACCAAAAGTGAACCAGTTAGTAAGCCTAAATTTTCACCGCGACCAGCTGTTAAAATGAAAGTTGACAATGTCCAGCTAACATTTTTCAAGGGTGCCAGTCCCAGCCTTGCGGCTGAGATTTCAAAGATTGTGGTGCGCTATGCTCAT
>NZ_CANCWN010000163.1:0-155 GCF_947381485.1 Limosilactobacillus avium
GCTTTCCGGTGACGCACCACTTGTTTTTCCTTCTTTTCAATCACTTCCGTGATTGAAACATCAGAATCTTGCAGCTGGTCTAGTTCATCATCGCTAAATAGTGATTGCTGACCATCAACTACGGACTCAATTATTTCAGTTTTTTTCCCAAACAT
>NZ_CANCWN010000164.1:0-155 GCF_947381485.1 Limosilactobacillus avium
GCTTTCCGGTGACGCACCACTTGTTTTTCCTTCTTTTCAATCACTTCCGTGATTGAAACATCAGAATCTTGCAGCTGATCTAGTTCATCATCGCTAAATAGTGATTGCTGACCATCAACTACGGACTCAATTATTTCAGTTTTTTTCCCAAACAT
>NZ_CANCWN010000165.1:0-155 GCF_947381485.1 Limosilactobacillus avium
CTGATAGAGTTATTGCAGGATGAAAGAGTAATTCAGATGGATGAAACGCCGTTTAAGGTCATTGATGAAGCTAAGACTACCAGTTATTTTTGGGCAACAAGAACCACGACTGAGTTTAGCCATCATCATATGGTAATCTTTCATTATCGCAATAC
>NZ_CANCWN010000166.1:0-155 GCF_947381485.1 Limosilactobacillus avium
CCTCCTTTCTAAGGAATAAAACGGAACCTACACATTAGTTGAAACTTTGTTTAGTTTTGAGAGGTTTACCTTTCAAAACGTATGACGCTTATTTGGGCCTATAGCTCAGTTGGTTTAGAGCGCACGCCTGATAAGCGTGAGGTCGATGGTTCAAG
>NZ_CANCWN010000167.1:0-154 GCF_947381485.1 Limosilactobacillus avium
GTTGAGGTAACACCATTAAAGACCTTGATGGGTTTTTCTGTCCACTTAAATGTTCAACTTAAATTTTACAATCTGCCGAAAGAAATTATCAGGAAGAATCGGATTTAAGTTGTTTATAAAGTTATTTACTATTTGTTTGCCTTGGCAGCCCGTT
>NZ_CANCWN010000168.1:0-153 GCF_947381485.1 Limosilactobacillus avium
ATCAAATTACTTAATAAGCGACAACTAGCAAATCTGCTTAAGGGACTCAATCCATTTCCGACACCGCAAATTCACCGTGCTATTCCAGGTAATCTATATTAGGGCTGTTTAAATTCCTTCCGCTTTGATATAATAATTGAAGATTTATCAAGT
>NZ_CANCWN010000169.1:0-153 GCF_947381485.1 Limosilactobacillus avium
TGGGACGGCGAAGGATTTATTCTTCTTTATAAACGCTTTGAGAATGGTCATTTAAAATGGCCCAAAAGTAGTAAAGAGATCAAATTACTTAATAAGCGACAACTAGCAAATCTGCTTAAGGGACTCAATCCATTTCCGACACCGCAAATTCAC
>NZ_CANCWN010000170.1:0-153 GCF_947381485.1 Limosilactobacillus avium
ATCAAATTACTTAATAAGCGACAACTAGCAAATCTGCTTAAGGGACTCAATCCATTTCCGACACCGCAAATTCACAGTGCTATTCCAGGTAATCTATATTAGGGCTGTTTAAATTCCTTCCGCTTTGATATAATAATTGAAGATTTATCAAGT
>NZ_CANCWN010000171.1:0-153 GCF_947381485.1 Limosilactobacillus avium
TGGGACGGCGAAGGATTTATTCTTCTTTATAAACGCTTTGAGAATGGTCATTTAAAATGGCCCAAAAGTAGTAAAGAAATCAAATTACTTAATAAGCGACAACTAGCAAATCTGCTTAAGGGACTCAATCCATTTCCGACACCGCAAATTCAC
>NZ_CANCWN010000172.1:0-153 GCF_947381485.1 Limosilactobacillus avium
CCAACGGGCTGTGGAAAATGATGTCGGATTAACCTTAATGGCATTGAACTTAACGAAATTGGGTAAAATGATCAACCGTAAGCACACCATAACGACACGTCTATAAATTGTCAGCAGGAGCTCCTATACTGAAATCATCAGTAAGGAGGTCTT
>NZ_CANCWN010000173.1:0-153 GCF_947381485.1 Limosilactobacillus avium
CTATGATTTTTGATTTAATCAAAAATTGTAGTTCGCATTTTTGGTTATTTACTAAAAAGGGTCTTAATTGGTTGATCGTAAGCACACCATAACGACACGTATTGAAAAAGGCGGTCGTGATCCTCAAGCTTGGATCACGATCGCCCTACTTAT
>NZ_CANCWN010000174.1:0-152 GCF_947381485.1 Limosilactobacillus avium
GAACACAGAAGTTAAGCTTCAACACGCCGAAAGTAGTTGGGGGATCGCTCCCTGCGAGGATAGGACGTTGCCACGCGTTATTCCGGCATAGCTCAGTTGGTAGAGCACCTGACTGTTAATCAGGTTGTCGTCAGTTCGAGTCTGACTGCCGG
>NZ_CANCWN010000175.1:0-152 GCF_947381485.1 Limosilactobacillus avium
AAGACCTCCTTACTGATGATTTCAGTATAGGAGCTCCTGCTGACAATTTATAGACGTGTCGTTATGGTGTGCTTACGCCCTACTTATTGGTGACAATTCTCTTGAATTACTTTTGCCCATGGCAAATAAGCCTCAAAACTTACCGTCTTGCG
>NZ_CANCWN010000176.1:0-152 GCF_947381485.1 Limosilactobacillus avium
TTTTTGATTAAATCAAAAATCATAGTTCGCATTTTCTTAGTTAGAAGCTAGAAAATAATAGTTAATTCCCAGCCTCTAAAGTAATGGTCCGCTATGCTCGTTAATTGGCAAGCTCCTGATAAAGTCTATTTGGTTTGCGGTAAGACTGACCT
>NZ_CANCWN010000177.1:0-151 GCF_947381485.1 Limosilactobacillus avium
CAAATATTTATTTGAGGAGCTACCCAACCGCAAGACGGTAAGTCTTGAGGCTTATTTGCCATGGGCAAAAGTAATTCGTAAGCACACCATAACGACACGTCTATAAATTGTCAGCAGGACCTCCTATACTGAAATCATCAGTAAGGAGGTC
>NZ_CANCWN010000178.1:0-151 GCF_947381485.1 Limosilactobacillus avium
AGCTTGGGAATGCTATCTCGTTAGGGAGTATATGATAATCTCCCCTAAGGTTATCATATACTCCCTAACGAGATAGCTTGGGAATGCTATCTCGTTAGGGAGTATATGATAATCTCCCCTAAGGTTATCATATACTCCCTAACGAGATAGC
>NZ_CANCWN010000179.1:0-150 GCF_947381485.1 Limosilactobacillus avium
TATTCCTGCTTGAGTCTCTTCAGTAGATAATTCATCCCGTATTCATTGACGAAGTGACTGCTGGGATTATTTTGATACCGCTCTTTGGCCATTGCCAACATTTGGTTCCAAACAAAGCGATCGTTGCCAAACATCTGCCACAATTGTTCC
>NZ_CANCWN010000180.1:0-150 GCF_947381485.1 Limosilactobacillus avium
GGCATACACCAATCGAGATCTTCCTGCTTAATTTACGTCATTAAATTCGTTCAAGTTATTTCTTGCAATCTGCCTTTCATATTCATTCCAAAAAGGAGTATTCCCGACCGCGGGTGGCTCCTTTTTGCGTTTAAAGACTTTCCAATGTAG
>NZ_CANCWN010000181.1:0-150 GCF_947381485.1 Limosilactobacillus avium
GCACAAAGAGGACTCTAGCGTTCGGATTTGCCGAACGCTAGAGTCCCTTTGTGTACTGCGCTGTAGCATTTTTAACTCCCGGAATGTCAATTTAAATTAGAAATTGGTCATCTGTAATATACTTCATGAATACTTCCAAAGGTGTTTGAT
>NZ_CANCWN010000182.1:0-148 GCF_947381485.1 Limosilactobacillus avium
CAATAACGACACGTCTAGGCATGGTCAGCCAATCCTCCTATACTGAAAATATAAAATTCAGTACAGGAGGATTTTTTATGGAGGAAACACACGATATTGTGACACCGGTTTTCAAAACCAAAAGTGAACCAGTTAGTAAGCCTAAATT
>NZ_CANCWN010000183.1:0-139 GCF_947381485.1 Limosilactobacillus avium
CTAAAATGAATCAGTTAAATCCTTATCGCTACTTCAAATATTTATTTGAGGAGCTACCCAACCGCAAGACGGTAAGTTTTGAGGCTTATTTGCCATGGGCAAAAGTAATTCAAGAGAATTGTCACCAATAAGTAGGGCG
>NZ_CANCWN010000184.1:0-138 GCF_947381485.1 Limosilactobacillus avium
GTCATGAACTCGCGTTAACTCACTAAATTCAGAACCATTATCAGAAGTAATTGTTTTAAAAATGCGATAGTAAGCATCTGTGCCCATTTTCTGGCGTAAATTTATAAAGAACTGATTTACTGCATGCGCAGTTTTACC
>NZ_CANCWN010000185.1:0-135 GCF_947381485.1 Limosilactobacillus avium
CCATCAAGGTCTTTAATGGTGTTACCACACAATCCATTAGAAAGAAGGACCTTGATGAGCACCACTATTTTATCATTCCAGAACCGTGTTGTCATTGAAACACTTCATAATGAAGGACGTTCCTTGCGATACATC
>NZ_CANCWN010000186.1:0-134 GCF_947381485.1 Limosilactobacillus avium
TAGTTGGAGTTACTGGTGTATCAGTATCCTTGTTGCCTTCACTAGGCTTAGCTGGTGTAGTTGGAGTTACTGGTGTATCAGTATCCTTGTTGCCTTCACTAGGCTTAGCTGGTGTAGTTGGAGTTACTGGTGTA
>NZ_CANCWN010000187.1:0-132 GCF_947381485.1 Limosilactobacillus avium
TAAGACCACCATCTTTAACGAACTTCACCGGCTAAATAGTGAGTACCGGGCTGAGCTAGCGCAAACTGACTTTGAACGCAAGGTTAGTCAACGGGGGCGGAAGTCTTCGCTCACTAAAAACCTTAAACACTT
>NZ_CANCWN010000188.1:0-132 GCF_947381485.1 Limosilactobacillus avium
CTGTACATCAAGCCATCCTTGATCAATCCAGTTATAGACCGTCTTGTAGGCAATCCCAACTACATGGGCAACTTGTTCAGGGGACCACTTCTGGACTTGAATCTTTTCCTCGATCAAGTGTTTAAGGTTTTT
>NZ_CANCWN010000189.1:0-132 GCF_947381485.1 Limosilactobacillus avium
CCCGCTTTTCTTTAGCACGATGACGACGAATTCCATGATCAGGCAAATCGGGTAACTGTACATCAAGCCATCCTTGATCAATCCAGTTATAGACCGTCTTGTAGGCAATCCCAACTACATGGGCAACTTGTT
>NZ_CANCWN010000190.1:0-130 GCF_947381485.1 Limosilactobacillus avium
AGCGACTGCACTGTAGAGCACCGTAAGAGTGGAGTCCTTTTATCACGTGACAAAGCGACTGCACTGTAGAGCACCGTAAGAGTGGAGTCCTTTTATCACGTGACAAAGCGACTGCACTGTAGAGCACCGT
>NZ_CANCWN010000191.1:0-127 GCF_947381485.1 Limosilactobacillus avium
ACCGTGGATCATGGTAAAGAGTTCGCTAACTATCAGACAATTGAACGGCAAACTGGTACTCCGGTTTATTTTGCCCATGCTTATTCACCACATGAACGCGGTAGTAATGAGAACCGTAACCGAGTTT
>NZ_CANCWN010000192.1:0-127 GCF_947381485.1 Limosilactobacillus avium
ATCAGTCTCTCAACTCGGCTATGCATCATTGCCTTGGTAAGCCGTTACCTTACCAACTAGCTAATGCACCGCGGGCCCATCCTAAAGTGATAGCCGAAACCATCTTTTATACGAAAACCATGTGGTT
>NZ_CANCWN010000193.1:0-127 GCF_947381485.1 Limosilactobacillus avium
AACCACATGGTTTTCGTATAAAAGATGGTTTCGGCTATCACTTTAGGATGGGCCCGCGGTGCATTAGCTAGTTGGTAGGGTAACGGCTTACCAAGGCAATGATGCATAGCCGAGTTGAGAGACTGAT
>NZ_CANCWN010000194.1:0-127 GCF_947381485.1 Limosilactobacillus avium
GGTAACGGCTTACCAAGGCAATGATGCATAGCCGAGTTGAGAGACTGATTGGCCACAATGGAACTGAGACACGGTCCATACTCCTACGGGAGGCAGCAGTAGGGAATCTTCCACAATGGGCGCAAGC
>NZ_CANCWN010000195.1:0-124 GCF_947381485.1 Limosilactobacillus avium
ACTGGTACTCCGGTTTATTTTGCCCATGCTTATTCACCACATGAACGCGGTAGTAATGAGAACCGTAACCGAGTTTTGCGACGATTTATTCCCAAGGGACAAGCTATTGAAGAGCTGAGCGATC
>NZ_CANCWN010000196.1:0-123 GCF_947381485.1 Limosilactobacillus avium
AATGATAAAATAGTGGTGCTCATCAAGGTCCTTCTTTCTAATGGATTGTGTGGTAACACCATTAAAGACCTTGATGGGTTTTTCTGTCCACTTAAATGTTCAACTTAAATTTTACAATCTGCC
>NZ_CANCWN010000197.1:0-123 GCF_947381485.1 Limosilactobacillus avium
AAGACGGTCTATAACTGGATTGATCAAGGATGGCTTGATGTACAGCTACCCGATTTGCCTGATCATGGAATTCGTCGCCATCGCGCTAAAGAAAAGCGTGGTACGTTCAGTCACGGCCGCTCA
>NZ_CANCWN010000198.1:0-122 GCF_947381485.1 Limosilactobacillus avium
GAGCGGCCGTGACTGAACGTACCACGCTTTTCTTTAGCACGATGACGACGAATTCCATGATCAGGCAAATCGGGTAGCTGTACATCAAGCCATCCTTGATCAATCCAGTTATAGACCGTCTT
>NZ_CANCWN010000199.1:0-119 GCF_947381485.1 Limosilactobacillus avium
CTTATTTGCCATGGGCAAAAGTAATTCAAGAGAATTGTCACCAATAAGTAGGGCGATCGTGATCCAAGCTTGAGGATCACGACCGCCTTTTTCAATACGTGTCGTTATGGTGTGCTTAC
>NZ_CANCWN010000200.1:0-117 GCF_947381485.1 Limosilactobacillus avium
GGTTGAGATGGATCTTGTGGTGTGACCGGGTCAGCAGGTGTTTGTGGATCTGGATCTACTGGCGTATGTGGGTCCACCGGATCATCAGGATCAACCGGTTGATCTGGTGTTTGAATT
>NZ_CANCWN010000201.1:0-113 GCF_947381485.1 Limosilactobacillus avium
TTTTGACATAATGTACGTACTATTTCCTCATAATACACGTACTATTTCCTCATAATACACGTACTATTTCCTCATAATACACGTACTATTTCCTCATAAAGAATACTCAATCC
>NZ_CANCWN010000202.1:0-111 GCF_947381485.1 Limosilactobacillus avium
GACATCCTTTCATATAGGTTTGATTCACTTAATATGATACCTGATGTCACGCCGAATGGCGTTTTTGCATTTACCACCAATTAGGTGGCTAACTTCATTCTATAATCCACC
>NZ_CANCWN010000203.1:0-109 GCF_947381485.1 Limosilactobacillus avium
CGACGAATTCCATGATCAGGCAAATCGGGTAGCTGTACATCAAGCCATCCTTGATCAATCCAGTTATAGACCGTCTTGTAGGCAATCCCAACTACATGGGCAACTTGTT
>NZ_CANCWN010000204.1:0-105 GCF_947381485.1 Limosilactobacillus avium
GGACCGTGTCTCAGTTCCATTGTGGCCGATCAGTCTCTCAACTCGGCTATGCATCATTGCCTTGGTAAGCCGTTACCTTACCAACTAGCTAATGCACCGCGGGCC
>NZ_CANCWN010000205.1:0-105 GCF_947381485.1 Limosilactobacillus avium
GGACCGTGTCTCAGTTCCATTGTGGCCGATCAGTCTCTCAACTCGGCTATGCATCATTGCCTTGGTAAGCCGTTACCCTACCAACTAGCTAATGCACCGCGGGCC
>NZ_CANCWN010000206.1:0-105 GCF_947381485.1 Limosilactobacillus avium
GGCCCGCGGTGCATTAGCTAGTTGGTAAGGTAACGGCTTACCAAGGCAATGATGCATAGCCGAGTTGAGAGACTGATTGGCCACAATGGAACTGAGACACGGTCC
>NZ_CANCWN010000207.1:0-105 GCF_947381485.1 Limosilactobacillus avium
GGACCGTGTCTCAGTTCCATTGTGGCCAATCAGTCTCTCAACTCGGCTATGCATCATTGCCTTGGTAAGCCGTTACCCTACCAACTAGCTAATGCACCGCGGGCC
>NZ_CANCWN010000208.1:0-100 GCF_947381485.1 Limosilactobacillus avium
AGATTAAGTGCTATACGGTTTGCCTCGAGCCCACTGGCCGCTACTATCTGTCATTACAAGTGGCAGTTGAAGCTCCCGAACACTTAAGGAAGACAGGGAA
>NZ_CANCWN010000209.1:0-97 GCF_947381485.1 Limosilactobacillus avium
GCTAACTACTTAGGCTTTAGTAAGACCACCATCTTTAACGAACTTCACCGGCTAAATAGTGAGTACCGGGCTGAGCTAGCGCAAACTGACTTTGAAC
>NZ_CANCWN010000210.1:0-93 GCF_947381485.1 Limosilactobacillus avium
CTTTTGTGGAGCGTAAGAGTCGCCTGACAATTGTTAAACGGCTCCATGGCCGCGACAGTCAGTCCATGACTCAAGCCGTACTTGAACTAGCTA
>NZ_CANCWN010000211.1:0-93 GCF_947381485.1 Limosilactobacillus avium
ATCTTGCATCAAGGATTAAAAGCTATTGGCTAGGGACTAGCCATGGTAAAAGAGTGGAGTTCTGTAAGTTAGGTATCTTGAATACAGGTATAA
>NZ_CANCWN010000212.1:0-93 GCF_947381485.1 Limosilactobacillus avium
ACCTGCGGCTGGATCACCTCCTTTCTAAGGAATAAAACGGAACCTACACATTAGTTGAAACTTTGTTTAGTTTTGAGAGGTTTACCTTTCAAA
>NZ_CANCWN010000213.1:0-93 GCF_947381485.1 Limosilactobacillus avium
AAGCTTGGATCACGATCGCCCTACTTATTGGTGACAATTCTCTTGAATTACTTTTGCCCATGGCAAATAAGCCTCAAAACTTACCGTCTTGCG
>NZ_CANCWN010000214.1:0-92 GCF_947381485.1 Limosilactobacillus avium
ATCTCTTGGTAGAAGGCCTTACGATAGATATCCATTGACGAATGTCCATTAAACATAGCTCGTGGATAGTGATTCATCCAATCATTAGTCGC
>NZ_CANCWN010000215.1:0-91 GCF_947381485.1 Limosilactobacillus avium
TTTTGACATAATGTACGTACTATTTCCTCATAATACACGTACTATTTCCTCATAATACACGTACTATTTCCTCATAAAGAATACTCAATCC
>NZ_CANCWN010000216.1:0-89 GCF_947381485.1 Limosilactobacillus avium
TTGCGATACATCGCTAACTACTTAGGCTTTAGTAAGACCACCATCTTTAACGAACTTCACCGGCTAAATAGTGAGTACCGGGCTGAGCT
>NZ_CANCWN010000217.1:0-88 GCF_947381485.1 Limosilactobacillus avium
TTAGCTAATAACAAGATTAAGTGCTATACGGTTTGCCTCGAGCCCACTGGCCGCTACTATCTGTCATTACAAGTGGCAGTTGAAGCTC
>NZ_CANCWN010000218.1:0-88 GCF_947381485.1 Limosilactobacillus avium
CCAGGCCGAGTCCAGGCCGAGTCCAGGCCGAGTCCAGGCCGAGTCCAGGCCGAGTCCAGGCCGAGTCCAGGCCGAGTCCAGGCCGAGT
>NZ_CANCWN010000219.1:0-87 GCF_947381485.1 Limosilactobacillus avium
AAGGAATGGGTATTCCTGCTTGAGTCTCTTCAGTAGATAATTCATCCCGTATTCATTGACGAAGTGACTGCTGGGATTATTTTGATA
>NZ_CANCWN010000220.1:0-86 GCF_947381485.1 Limosilactobacillus avium
CTCATAAAGTCGAAACTCGCCAGGAATTCGGCCACTTTGAAGCTGATACCGTACTTTCTGGCAAACGTAAAGGTCAAGCTGTGGCT
>NZ_CANCWN010000221.1:0-84 GCF_947381485.1 Limosilactobacillus avium
TAGGGTTTAGGGTTTAGGGTTTAGGGTTTAGGGTTTAGGGTTTAGGGTTTAGGGTTTAGGGTTTAGGGTTTAGGGTTTAGGGTT
>NZ_CANCWN010000222.1:0-83 GCF_947381485.1 Limosilactobacillus avium
TTGAGGCTTATTTGCCATGGGCAAAAGTAATTCAAGAGAATTGTCACCAATAAGTAGGGCGATCGTGATCCAAGCTTGAGGAT
>NZ_CANCWN010000223.1:0-83 GCF_947381485.1 Limosilactobacillus avium
ATGCGATAGTAAGCATCTGTGCCCATTTTCTGGCGTAAATTTATAAAGAACTGATTTACTGCATGCGCAGTTTTACCAGCAAT
>NZ_CANCWN010000224.1:0-80 GCF_947381485.1 Limosilactobacillus avium
CCACCTTGGCGTTTAAATAACATCTTAAAGGCTTGGGCGAGGTTGTGATTAACCACTAGAAAACTAGTTGAGTCACTAGC
>NZ_CANCWN010000225.1:0-80 GCF_947381485.1 Limosilactobacillus avium
TAGTCCTGAAATGTCAAATTAAGTTAGAAAGAAACTAACTGTGCGTCTGTGATATTCTCCATGAATACCTCAATGGGTGT
>NZ_CANCWN010000226.1:0-80 GCF_947381485.1 Limosilactobacillus avium
TAGCAGAGCTTGTACTTTGAAAACTAAATAATATCTAATTTCTTTATTTATTAAAACAATAAACCGAGAACACCGCGTTA
>NZ_CANCWN010000227.1:0-80 GCF_947381485.1 Limosilactobacillus avium
ATTATCAAACACCTTTGGAAGTATTCATGAAGTATATTACAGATGACCAATTTCTAATTTAAATTGACATTCCGGGAGTT
>NZ_CANCWN010000228.1:0-79 GCF_947381485.1 Limosilactobacillus avium
CGGTGAATTTGCGGTGTCGGAAATGGATTGAGTCCCTTAAGCAGATTTGCTAGTTGTCGCTTATTAAGTAATTTGATCT
>NZ_CANCWN010000229.1:0-79 GCF_947381485.1 Limosilactobacillus avium
CTGTGAATTTGCGGTGTCGGAAATGGATTGAGTCCCTTAAGCAGATTTGCTAGTTGTCGCTTATTAAGTAATTTGATCT
>NZ_CANCWN010000230.1:0-79 GCF_947381485.1 Limosilactobacillus avium
CGGTGAATTTGCGGTGTCGGAAATGGATTGAGTCCCTTAAGCAGATTTGCTAGTTGTCGCTTATTAAGTAATTTGATTT
>NZ_CANCWN010000231.1:0-79 GCF_947381485.1 Limosilactobacillus avium
CTGTGAATTTGCGGTGTCGGAAATGGATTGAGTCCCTTAAGCAGATTTGCTAGTTGTCGCTTATTAAGTAATTTGATTT
>NZ_CANCWN010000232.1:0-78 GCF_947381485.1 Limosilactobacillus avium
TTTTTTTTTTTTTTTTTTTTTTTTTTTTTTTTTTTTTTTTTTTTTTTTTTTTTTTTTTTTTTTTTTTTTTTTTTTTTT
>NZ_CANCWN010000233.1:0-78 GCF_947381485.1 Limosilactobacillus avium
GGGGGGGGGGGGGGGGGGGGGGGGGGGGGGGGGGGGGGGGGGGGGGGGGGGGGGGGGGGGGGGGGGGGGGGGGGGGGG
>NZ_CANCWN010000234.1:0-78 GCF_947381485.1 Limosilactobacillus avium
AATTATCAAACACCTTTGGAAGTATTCATGAAGTATATTACAGATGACCAATTTCTAATTTAAATTGACATTCCGGGT
>NZ_CANCWN010000235.1:0-78 GCF_947381485.1 Limosilactobacillus avium
CGTAAGCACACCATAACGACACGTATTGAAAAAGGCGGTCGTGATCCTCAAGCTTGGATCACGATCGCCCTACTTATT
>NZ_CANCWN010000236.1:0-78 GCF_947381485.1 Limosilactobacillus avium
CGCGTGGCAACGTCCTATCCTCGCAGGGAGCGATCCCCCAACTACTTTCGGCGTGTTGAAGCTTAACTTCTGTGTTCG
>NZ_CANCWN010000237.1:0-78 GCF_947381485.1 Limosilactobacillus avium
GAAGACCTCCTTACTGATGATTTCAGTATAGGAGCTCCTGCTGACAATTTATAGACGTGTCGTTATGGTGTGCTTACG